>JAGHSE010000126.1 GCA_018066015.1 Candidatus Colivivens equi | reverse complement strand
GATAAGAAATAGTATGCATATAAGGAAATAATGAGAAGCTATTTTGCTGTTTTCATTTTATTTCTTAACTTTGCATGTGTGGATTTAATTTTGATTTATGTCATTATCACGATTTATAGCTCAACGAATTTATTCTAGCAGAGATAACAAGCAAAAAGTGTCGCGTCCAGCAGTGGTAATCGCTATGCTTGGCGTTTGTGTTGGGGTGGTGGTAATGATTATCAGTATAGCGGTAGTATTTGGTTTTAAAAATGAAGTGACGTCCAAAGTTGTAGGATTTAACAACGATGTACAGGTTCTGAGTTTGATGCAAAATGAACGTGGTGAACTATTACCCGTTATCACTAATGATAGTTTGCGAAACGTGGTAGAAAGTGCAGGTGGAATTCGGCACATTGAAGAATTTGCAATAAAGGTAGGGATGATAAAGACTAAGGAAGATTTTCGTGCAGTTCAGTTTAATGGAGTTGGTGAGGACTTTGACTTATCATTCTTTAAAACATATTTGCGGGAAGGTGAAATACCTAAATTCAGCAGTAAAGAATCGTCCAATAAAATAGTAGTATCGCGCAAAATTGCAACAGATTTGAGTTTGCACGTTGGTGATAAGGTTTACACATATTTTGTAAATGAAACCTCAATGCGCGCTCGTCGTTTGGAAGTTAGTGGAATATATGAGACTAATTTATCTGACTACGATAAATCAATTGTATTGACTGATATATATACTGTACGTCGGTTAAATGGTTGGTCAGACGATGAATCTAGTGGTTTTCATGTGTCAGTCAATGATTTTAATAACGTTGATTTTGTAGTTAATAGATTAGTGTCACTTGTGAACCATAATTATGATAGAAATGGATGTACTTATGGTGCATTCAGTGTTAAGGATGTTGCTCCAAGCATCTTTGCTTGGTTGAGTGTACTTGATACAAATGTTATTTTGATATTGGTATTGATGCTTTGTGTGTCAACTTTTACCATAATGTCTGGATTACTCATTGTAATGCTTGAGCGCATTAACATGATTGGTATGCTAAAGGCTCTTGGAACTTCTAATTTCACAATTAGAAAAATCTTTATGCATTTTTCTGTTAGAGTAGTTGGAGAAGGATTATTATTGGGAAATGTAGTGGCGTTAGCATTGTGTTGGTTCCAATGGCAATTTCATGTTCTTCACTTGGACGCAAGTGTATATTACATCAATTATGTTCCTGTAAAGTTTGAGTGGTTGATGTTTTTAGGAGTTGATATCCTTACTTTGATTATCTCTTGTTTTGTTATATTTGGCTCATCTTTTTTCATGTCAATAGGAAAACCTGCTCAAACAATGAAATTTGAGTAAGTAATACTTTGAGGTTAACTCGTATTTCATGGGTTATCTAGCAACTTGCATATTGATTTATTTAGGTGGGTTCTATAAATTCATTTCTTGCTATTTTGAGGTTTGTTCCGAGCAGATTGCTGTGCGGAAGGAGATCCTTCAGCCCAAAATAAGGACGTAGCTGGCAAAGCCAGTGATGCGGGCATCATGACTGACTGAAAAGCAGCAAGATGTCGAAACAAAAACAAAAGGGCTGAAAAGAACGATATCACTCATATTTGAAAAATTATTACTTATTCGGTGAATTTATAGAACCCACCTTAAATAAAGAATAACGCAATTGCAACAATAGCCATCACGACTCCTATTAGTTGAAGCCATTTGATTTTCTCTTTAAAGAAGCTTGCTCCGACAATTGTGGCAATAAGTACTATTCCGATATTATAGAGAGGATAGAATAGACTTGTTGACATCTCGTTTAGAGCCCTAACCATACCACTTGTACAACCAAGGTTAATAGCACCGAGGATTATGCCTCCTAATATGCTTCTCCAATTCACAGGATTAGTTTTGAAACATCCAGAAAAAACACATGTAATCAGTGAAATAATGGAGGCCATTATGAAGATGAGTGCAGTAAGTGCCGTGAGTTTGTAACTGATTAATTGTGCATCATCAAAAGTACTAGCTACACTCTGCTGTACGAGTTTCATAGAGAAATCTGCTATGCCGTAGAAGAAGAATACTCCAACGAGTGCAATTGCCGCCTTGCGCTTGTGTGTCTTACCAGATGTTGTATATGTACTTGAGCTACATGCCTGTTGTTCATTTGGTAGAATAAGTAATGCCATTGATATAACTATAAGAATGACTGACAACCATGAAGGCATAGATTGTGACAAGATTAGCCAAGATAATATGACGGGTAGTATGAGTGATGCTCTGGCGGATATTGTTGTTAGAGCAACACCATTGCGCCATGTTGATATATTCATAACAGTGAATCCAAGTACAAAGAAAAGTCCTTGTAGTGCAGATAAACAATAAGATTCTATTGGTAGTAGATAGTCTCCTAACTGGGTATCACCACTTATTGTTATGCTAAATGCCACTGGAGCCATATTTACAATGGCTGCAGTGACATAGTTGAATAGTATTACTTGCTGAGTATTTACGTCGTGCTCTTGACAAATTTTGAATACTACAGAGAATAATGCTCCGCAGATGACAGATAGAATTAAGTATATCATTTCATGAGTTCAATACTTCGTTTGATGAAGTTGGTTAGTGACTCTCCTTTGAGCATTCCATTTTGTAGCAGCGCCAAATCAATAAGTTGATTTACCAAAGGATTAGAGAATTCCTTAAGGCTTTCTTCGTCTTGCTTTTCTGGCAAGGATGTTATTACTTGCTGAATGAGTGGATGATCTATGTTAAGAATCAAATTATACATATCAGGCATATCGCCATAAAAAGCCATTCCTTGCTGAATGCGCGCCATGTCCTTCATTCGGCGCATATATTCACTTTGGGTAATAATTACTGGAGCAGAATTAATTCCGAGATCTCGGGTCTCAACATTAAACTCTGTCTTGTCTAGGGTTGGCATACAATTTTTGAAAACCTGACTAATAGGTTCTGGACTTTTATCCTTTTCGTCTTTTGAGTTGTCTTTGTCTTCGCTCTTATTAATCAGGCGGTCAATACTATCACTGTCAACTCTAAGGAAACGACATTTTTCTATTTTTTGTTCAAAGAGTCCAAGCATTGCACTGTCAAGTTCTCCGTCTAGTAACAATACACTATAACCTTGTTTCTGTGCATCAGCTATGTATGCATATTGATTCTCTTTATTTTGTGCGTACAGATAAATAAGGTTGCCGTCTTTATCTGTTTGCTGGTCTTTAATCAGAGTTTGGTATTCGTCAAGAGTGAAATGTTTGTTGTCAACATCCTTAAGGAGTACATATCCCTTTGCCTTGTCGTAGAAATCTTCTTGTGATAACATTCCGTAGTGGATGAATATTTTAATATCATCCCACTTTTCTTCAAATTGTTTGCGATCTTGTTTGAATATACTTTGCAGTTTGTCACTTACTTTCTTAGTGATGTAAGTGGAGATTTTCTTTACGTTACTATCGCTTTGTAGATAACTGCGACTGACATTGAGAGGAATATCTGGACTATCAATTACACCATGAAGTAGGGTGAGAAATTCAGGAACGATACCTTCAACTGATGATGTTACGAATACCTGGTTGCAGTAAAGCTGGATTTTATTTTTGTTCAATTCAAACTGATTTCGAACCTTAGGGAAGTACAATACTCCTGTTAAATGGAAAGGAAAATCTACATTGAGATGAATCCAGAAAAGAGGCTCGTTAGACATAGGATAAAGGTCTTGATAGAACTTCGTATAATCTTCATCTTTCAGCTCTGATGGTTTCTTTGTCCAAATAGGAGTAGTATCGTTGATTATGTTGTATTCATCAGTTTCAACATACTTGCCGTTCTTACCATCTTTGTCCGTCTTCCATTCTTTTTTCCTGCCAAAAGCAATTGGGGTAGGGAGAAAATGACAATATTTGTTGAGCAATTCCTTTAATTTATATTCATCAAGAAACTCTTTACAATCATCGTCCAAGTACATTATTATATCAGTTCCGCGTTCAGCTTTGTCACATTCGTCCATTTCATATTCAGGGCTACCATCACATGACCATTTTACACCCTTAGAATCGGTTTTCCAACTTTTTGTGATTACTTCTACCTTCTTGCTAACCATAAAAGCACTGTAGAATCCAAGGCCGAAATGTCCAATGATGGCATTAGCATCTTCCTTGTATTTGTCAAGAAAGTCATTTGCGCTTGAGAAGGCAATTTGGTTGATATATTTGTCAACCTCTTCCATTGTCATACCGATACCTTTATCGCTGACAGTGAGTGTGCCTTTGTCTTTATTTACTGATATTTGTATTGTGAGGTCACCTGCCTCTTCTTGCATTTCTCCTTTTTGTATAATAGTTTTCAGTTTCTGAGTAGCATCAACTGCGTTACTTACTATTTCACGAAGAAAAATGTCATGATCTGAATACAAGAACTTTTTTATTACGGGGAATATGTTCTCAGTTGTAACCCCAATGTTTCCTTTGTTCATATTGCTTGTATTTTTTAGAATTACTTTTATTTGGAAATTGCCCTATATTTAGGCCCTCCTAAAGTGATTCCTTACAAATTATGTGCCAAATTACTAGTTCTTATTGTTTAAGGGGTGTTCTATTAATTACATTTTAGGTGATTTTGCCTTTTTTCTTTAGCAGGTTGTTGCCATGAATGAAGGAGCGATGCGGGCATCGTGACTGAAAGAAGGACAGCAAGATGCAAGGAAAAAGCCAAAAGCATCAAAATAGCAATAACGCCCATAGTTCGTTAATTATTTATTTTTGCGGGGAATTAATAGAACACCCCTTAATATATTTATCAAGTGATTTTGAATGCCATTCAGTGTAGTTCCCGTCTTTATCAGCAGTTATGAAATATGCCATTATTTCAGGATGCTGTTTAAGAATAGTAATAGCCTTGTCCTTTCCCATTACCATAAATGCTGTAGCATAAGCATCTGCCAAAGCACAGTCCTTAGCAATCACTGTTGATGAGAGTATATCTTGTTGGGCAGGATAACCAGTATGAGGGTCAATAGTGTGAGCATACTTCTTATTTCCATCTTCGTAGAAATTGCGGTAATTACCCGATGTGGCTATGGAAATATCCGTAATACTGAGAATTTCTTGAATCTCACGCTTAATACCTAAGCTGTCATCATCGGGTTTATTGATGCCTATTTGCCATGCAGTTGATTTTGTGTTCATGCCTCTTACACGTACTTCTCCACCAATTTCCACCATATAGTCATGAACTCCATTACGTTCAAGCATCAGTCCAACTGCATCTACTCCATATCCTTTTGCTATTGCGCTACAGTCAAGTATGACACATGTATCACTTTTTACTATCTTATCGTTTTCTATCCACACTTTGTTTATACCTATATGCTTTAGGATATCTTGTATCCTATTATCAGTGATATTTTCTTTATTTTTAAATCCAAATCCCCATGCATTCACGAGAGGAGCAACAGTTATGTCAAAAGCACCATCAGTCGCGACTGATATTTCTTTTGCCATATTAAATACCGTGATGAACATTTGGTTCAGCGTTGCTGGTTTGTTGTTGTTGATTGCAGTAATGATAGAATTCTCATTAAATGGAGAGAGTGAGTTATCCACCATATTTAATACGGCATCAATACTATCCAACAAGTTTTCGTTTGATTTATATGTGATATGAAATTCTGTACCAAAAATGTAACCACTATTGGTTTGATATGATGTTTGTGTTGGTGCATTGCGCTCATTTATGATATACCATGTTCCAGCTACTAGGATAATAAGAAGAGGAATGTGCCACCATTTGAATTTGTGTGGTTCTGCCTGAATATCAAATTGTTGATTAAGTTTAGAAAAGGTGCTCATATATTACGTTAATTCCTATTAGTATAAGTATTATACCTCCTATGATTTCGGCTGGAAAATGGAATTTCTTGCCAAGAAGAATTCCTAACCAGTTGCCTGTGAGTGACATACCAAATGAGAATAGGCCTATGATTAAAATAGGGCAGATAATATCAGTAAGTGTTTTTAATCCCATGCATGTAAACGACACTCCTACCGCTAATGCATCAATGCTAGTAGCCACAGCCAGAGTTAGCATCACGATGAATTTAGAAGGATCAAACATGGGCTTTTCTTCGTGCTTGCATCCCGCAATTATGGATTTCACACCTATAAAAAACAACAATCCGAAAGCTATCCAATGATCAATAGCAGAAATGTAGTTGCCAATATATACAGTAGCAATCCACCCAAAGGCAGGCATAATGGCTTGAAAAAATCCAAACATCAATGCAAGTGAAAACATAGTGGCAACCTCAAAGTGCTTTTTCATTACTCCTATTGCCAGTGAAACACTGAAACAATCCATTCCGAGGGCAATGCCTAGTAGTACAAGTTGGATAATACTTATCATCTGAATCTATATGTATTCTTACTTGTTATTTGCTTATTTCATTATGGGCTCGGTTTCTTTTTACAACTTCACATCCCAAATCAAATTATAAGTTGCCCCCCAGCATGAACTGTTGGTCGTTGTTCCATATCCTGGAATGTAATATGGTTTTCCACATTCGTTTTTACCTACTGATAACTGAGTTTTATATCTTACTGACCATCCCATGTGGAAACCATGCCATATTTGTGCTTGGATTCCTACAATAAATTCTAGCCAGTGACATGTGGATTTTTGATTGGTGTATTTGTATGGCTTGTTTCCACCGTATAATGGGTCTGTAATTCCAGGACCGTGATATTCATATTCGAATGATGATAATCCATATCTGAAACCAGCAAATAATTTATTGCGTTGGTGTTTATTATCTAATACGTTATAGTCAAGTCCAATTCTAATAAATGGTGCAGTTACCTTATATCCAATGTCAGAATTGTCATCTGTCATGTCGCATTTTCCAAGACCAAGTTCTAGGGTAGGGTAGTATGTGTCCTTAATGCCGACTTTTAAAGCACCTTCTATTTGTCCATAGTCGGATGCAAACATCATTATTGGGTTGAAAATATCTGCTGCGATACTGAATCCACTTTGTCTTTTAACATCTCTGTTCTTTGTTACTTCGTGCACAATACTATCAATGATTGTAGAGTCTGCATTTACTGCTTTTTGAAGTAGGCTGTCAGGTATTTCGTTGACTTTAGCTTTAGCCTTGCTGACTGCTTCAGACAGAGATTGACTATTTGCGGTTAAAGGCAATAGCGCAACGCAACAGACTAAAACAAGTCTGCAAATCAATCTAAGGTAAGTATGTCTATTCAGCAACTCCATTAAAATAGATTTTTATATTTTCATTTCCATCATAGTTAACTTGTGGATTGACTATCTCAATTCTGTCAATACCGGTATGGGTAGAAGTTACATTCTCAAGTTTGTGAAAATACTTTGTGCCACATTCTGGCAAATCAATATGTGCGTAACTTTGATGATGGACTATTATGGTATCTTTGCGCAACAATGAGGCATATCCAATAAAGAGAGTGTCTTTGTCATTATAATAACTCATTGGAATTTGCATTTGTGATGCCTCGGATAATTTGTTTATAATGATAGAATCTCTTTCTGTAGAAGGAATGCGGACTGATATAGTTAGTACATCATTGTATGAAATAGCAGTACCATCGCTGTCATAAAAGTAATAGTTGCAATATACAGTACTCTCCAACGGACAATTGTTAGCATTACATCCATACAGTATAATTATGCCAGCTATTAGTGCACATATCCTAAGGGATGCTCTCATATCATATCTCCTTTTCAAGTTGATATTTGTTTCTTTCCTGAGAATTTCTGCTGATTAGGTCACCGAGGAATCCTGCTACAAATAATTGTGTACCAAGAATCATCATTGTAAGAGAAATATAGAAATAAGGTGATTCTGTAACCAATCCAGGATTATTGCCGTTTGCCATAGAAATCAATTTATAAGCTCCGACAATAATTGCGGCTAAAACTCCAATACCAAACATCAAAGTACCTAAAAAACCAAATACATGCATCGGCTCTACTCCGAACTTTGACAAGAACCACAATGACAAAAGGTCTAGATAACCATTTACGAAACGGTTAAGACCAAATTTCGTTTTTCCGTATTTTCTGGCTTGATGTTTCACAACCTTCTCACCAATTTTATTAAATCCGGCATTCTTTGCGAGATATGGTATGTATCTGTGCATTTCGCCATAAACCTCTATGTTCTTTATTACCTCTTTACGATATGCTTTTAGTCCACAATTAAAATCGTGAAGATTCTTGATGCCTGAAACTTTTCTTGCAGTTGCGTTGAATAACTTTGTTGGAATAGTCTTTGATAAGGGGTCGTATCTCTTTTGTTTATAACCACTTACAAGGTCATAACCATCTTCCTTAATCATACGATACAACTCTGGTATTTCGTCTGGACTGTCTTGCAAATCTGCATCCATCGTAATAACGACATCACCTTTTGCTCGCTCAAATCCATGATACAATGCAGGACTCTTACCGTAATTTCTGCGGAACTTAATACCATGTACGTGTTCGTTCACTTTTGATAACTCTTCTATTACGTTCCATGAATTATCTGTGGAGCCATCATTTACGAATATAATTTCGTACGTATAATTGTTACTTTCCATTACCCTCTTTATCCATGAATGAAGTTCTGGTAATGATTCTTCCTCATTGAATAATGGTACTATTACACTTATATC
>JAGHSE010000360.1 GCA_018066015.1 Candidatus Colivivens equi | reverse complement strand
ATATTATTAAATCCATAAGGAGAATAAACCGCTTTTGTTCCAAAACTTGTATTCCAACAAGACTTTTCAATATTTTTAATGTCATTCTTCGCGGCCTCTGGAAACGCCCCCATATCCCTAAATCGGTAGGCAACTTTAAATTCCTTTTCATCATCCCGAGCCATTGATTCGATTGCCCTCATGAACCACCAATTAGACACAAATGGTGTTTTCCATTTTTTGGAATATTCTTTACCATTTAAGGTGTATGCTGATTGCATTTCTTTAGCACTGTGACAATCGAATTCAAGAAAGGCATCTAATTCTGCCGCAGATTCAAATAAATACAATTTAGAGCCATCTAGTATAAATGATAGAAAGCCTCCTTGGCTAGCTTTTGAATCAACAAATCTTTGTACAGCATAGCAGTTTATACTATCAAAAAAACCGTATGTTCTCTCTTCAATTGGAAATTCATCTTCAAAATCACCAGACATAACTGCATCAAATACAAGCCGAGGTTCATCTTTTGAGTTTAAAACCTTGGCAGCCCTTTGATAACCATGGCAATTCCAAAGATAACAATACTTAAAGTCGTTGGGTGAACCGATATACAAGCATTCATTTGCTTCAAGTTGCCAATTCATTTCATAAGAACAGATGCCATCGGAATCATACACTCCCTTGGAAATGAATCTTTTATGATCAATCTGACTAAAATCCTTCTCATCAACATTGGGGTCAGTAGATTTATATCGAAACCACCCAATATACTTGAAACACTTCGGAGTTCCATTATCAAATTTAACTTTAAATCTACCATCCTTATCAGTTAAAAAATTATTATTACCCCCTACACGATAATGAAATAATTTCTGCCATCCGTGCAAATTTTGATAATAGCCAAGTTCATCGACTAAATAAGAAATCACTGAACTTGCAGCATCAGGACCTTCAACTTCTCCAGTTTTCACTTCCTGTGCCACGATAAAATTCGAAGCGAAGACAAGTAATGCAATTATTATTGATTTAATTCTATTCATAGGACAAAAATTTTAGTTATTGAAATTTTCTGAACAATGGCGTCAATAAGATTATGGTGAACTCTTTATTTGTTGAGACGCCATTTGGCGTCTCAACAAATTTAACGCTTCATCTATAATTCAGAATCCAAGAAACAATTTCTTATTTCTTTTGAAGTTTAACAGGTTCGCTATTAAGATTTCCCATATAAACATTTTGGTTTTCATCTATATATAGCGTATACTCTTGGCCAGTCTCGCCAAGTTCAAAATTAACCAGCATAAACCGCTTGTCATGCTTTGAAATCTCTTCCCATTCCCCTTCGATTGGGTATTCGAATTCGGTTGGGTCGAAAGTGCTGTACTCATACTTCGAATCCCCATAACAAGAACCGCTGAATGTTTCATCCTTGTATGCGATAAGTTCAACCGTCATATTGATTTGCTGATCACCTTCATGCCAAGAATTAGACACATAATAAGTTTCTCCCGGAATCAAAATGTAGCCATCATCTTCCTCTGCGACAGCCTCAGCCATCTGAACTGTCTCATTTTCAAAAGAATCAACCTCATTCTCCGGTTCATCAGCAACTACAGCGATTTCTTCATCATTGGTTGCAACAGGAGTTTCACAATTTTTACCATTGTTGTTTGACGAACATGCACAAAACAATGGAAGCAGAAGTAAAAAATACTTTCTCATAACTTTGTAAATTTTAATGTTAATAAATTAGTTAATACATATTGTTTGTAGATTTTATCTTTCATTAGTTATAACGACATCTCCATTCTTGTCCACCGTGACCTTTGCATTGTGCTGCGAGCCTTGCATTCTTATACACTTGAAGTTCTTAATAGCAGCTTTGAGGGCGTTATAAGCCACTTTCAATTTTCCAGGGATGACATTCTTTCCGACAAGATATGCAAGGATGATGTCAACAAAATCAATATCAACAGAAAGCAAATTAAGATTGACCTCAATCAAATCAATATTAATATGAACTAGGTCAAAAAGCATGTTTATCTCTATGCTTCCATTCTCAATACTTTGAATTTTTGTGCAATCTGTATAGTCACGGGGAGTGCCGCCAAATTTCACTGACATCTCGTGCTGACAAATCATCCGAATGCCAGACAAAAGATTCTCAAGGTCAATGCTCCTTATCGAATCTTCATACTCAATAGTAACCTTGCAGGAATGCTGAAGCACCTGTCCATCTGAATTATTCGTCTTTTGTGGTTGCATACAAAAACGCTACACAAAGCCGCCTACAGACACCCAATAAGGCGATTTTACATTTTACCTTCAGTTAACCACACAATAAAAAACGTAGGTATCCACATCCGCTCGTCCGCTGATTGAGGTGTAGGAGACCTTAAGAGTTGAACGAGACAGAGTTTATACCCACGCTAGTATGTTATACGTTTCCGAAAAAGTGTGCGTGAAGGAAGAATTCCCTTCGCGGCACACTCCGGGACACAGTATTTGCATACCCGTAAGCATTCACTTCTGACATTGTTCTTGAACTCTTATTTGAAATTTCCTACGTTTCAATCAGCCCAGAACAAAGCATCTTGTGACGCTTTTACATTATGTAGTGTCCACCCAGCCGCACATCTCATTAAGATGGCACAGCGTGGATAAAACACCGCAAACATAGTAATTTATTTTTAAACAGGTGGAAAATGCCCCAAAAAAAATTCGCTAATAGACAAAAAAACCATCCGTATACATAGAAAACACCGTCAATCTGAACATCCAAAAAACACGAATACAGTCTATTAACCATTATAAAGCAAGTTCTGTTACATCACCCTAATCAACTTGCCCTTGTGCCTTATCCAGAAGCTTTTCTCAAAACTGGCAAAGATGATTCCACCTTCCCCAACGGCATCATAAGCGGCCATCATCTCCTCGTCTAAGTCACTTTCATCAAAGGCACTTCCGACCTCTGAATTGAAATCATCCTTGGCTTTGGGATGGTCTTTCAATGCCGTCCAAGCCTTGATGATTTCCGCCCTCTTTGACTTGCTATGGGCAAATTCCTCAATCTGCCTTATCCTGTCGCTCTTGGGAGGTTCCTCCCTTGCAGGCTCTTCCCTGATATAAGTCTCCTTTATTTCACTCATCTTCTTCATGTTCCACAACTGGCTCAACTTTCTCATCGCCCTTTCTTATGTTAAACTTGTAAATGGCATATAGGACTTCATCTGCCAATTGGGATGTTATTGCATCCACCGCCAATTCTGCCTTTTTTTCTCTATCCTCCAATGGCAGTTCGTCCAAACCAGGGACGAGGATTTCTGCGTTTACGTCCAAATACTCCTGCACCATAGGTATCACGTAAAGAAGCATAATCCTTGCCTTCACCCGACCTTCTGCCCTAATTGCCGCCATCTGAAAAACCTCATCGGGATTTAAGGAGCCAACTTCCTGTTCTATCCTTTTGAGGCAATATTCAGTGCAGTCCCCATAGTTCTGATAGCCAATTATGGCTGGTGCCCCTGTCTCTGATTCTATGTCTCTTTCCTGTTTTTTCTTCTGCTCATTGAGGAACTGCTTGAAGTTCCCTATTTTCTTTTTTCCCATAATAACAATCATATTCTGTATATGGTATTTATGGCAGAAAAGGGGATTTTTGAATTTTTGGAGTCCATAAAAAAACAAAGGAGAGACACTCAGTGTCTCTCCTTTTCCCAAGAATGATATTATGGAAGCAAGGGGTTCTGTCATATCCTAAATATCTAAACAGCAATGCTTTGCATTCTTTACCCCCTTGTGGTTCTTTGCTTATAGAATCAAAAATAGTGGATGTCCGAAATCCATCTTCACCGCTCAGAACGGCAATTCATCAATGTTTCCCCAACCCCTCGGCGATATATAGTTCCATATCATCGAATAGGTTCTCATCGACGACAAAGCCTTCCTCATCCACACAATCAATATAGGTGTTTTCATCAATCTCCATCTGGAAAATGGCATAGTTCAAGTTCAATTTCTTCATACACCTGTTGCCTATCTGTTCCATCCAAGCATCTGCCCCGTGATGCAACACGCCCCTGTCATCTACCCAGTTGAGGATGCCGTTTAGGTCGAAACTCACGGAGAATTCATTTCCTCCGTTCGTGAAGTCAGCCACACCACACAGGTAGCCCACATAGATTTTAATGATTCTGTATGTGTCTTCTTGCCAATCCTTGTCTTTAGCGACAAAACCATATATGGTCTTATAGTGGTTTCTGTCTGTCATCAACAACAAAGGTCTGGAAAATCTAACTATCGGAACTTGCATAACTTATATATTATTT
>JAGHSE010000221.1 GCA_018066015.1 Candidatus Colivivens equi | reverse complement strand
AAGTATAACAATTAAGGGTGATTCATAAATTATCCTACAACCTAAAACCTACACCCGGCAAAGACATGTTTTACTTCACGAGCGTACCATCAATGAGTACGTTGCCGTTGATGATGATCTTGCCGTCCTTAAATACCTTGCTCTTGCTGCCAGCAGGGATCTCGATAGTGTTGATATCGGTAACGGTCTCGCCGACGTTCCAGTGGAAGTAAGAGATAGGTGTAGAGTTGCTGTAATGTTCAAAGTCTCCTTCCGTTGCCGATATAATGTGTGTCTTGACACCGAAAACAACTACGACGCAGTAATCATTGACATTAATCTCATAATCTCCATCAGCCGTTGTGAACTCGTGTTTGCCAGTATAAGCCTCGCCTATCTTGATTGCCGAAGCTCTGGCAACACAATATTTGCCTAACAAGGTAAGTGGTACTATAGTTCCATAATTAGTGCAATAATCCACTGTAAAAGGATCCGCTATTAAGACTGCATACTCACTCTCGTCGTTCGATGGAGTGATTGTGAATGTCTCGCCTGTGCAGCTGAATTCGAAGGTCATATCATCGTCTGGAACGACATCGACAGTGACTTTCTCGACCTGAACCTTTACGATGTTATCCGATGTCTTACTCTCGTAAGCTGCCATAACTACGGTGTACTCACCATCAGGTAATTCGGTTACAGGATAAACATCAAGTTTAATGGCGTTGATATTAAATAATCCTAATTTGTCAGCAGCTTCGAGCATCTGCTGTTCAGTTTCGAATGGCAGACCATTTTTCTCACATTCGGCAATAGCCTCTTGATCGAGGATTGCGAACCCTATTTTTTCGGTTCCAGCACTTGGGGTAATGGCAATGTCTTGGCCCTGTACTTCCACCTTGAAAGTGTAATCACTTGCACTGGCATAGAGTGCAGTAAGCATAGTCAAAAAAAGAGTAAAAATTCTTTTCATAGATTGTTTTGATTAAATATTGTGGTTGATATTAAATTAGTTTTCTCATATCAAGATTTATTCACGCTGCAAATTTACACTTTTTTCTTGAAACTACAAGCGGTTGATACAAGAAATCTTGAAATTCTTAAAGAATTTTTGGCTGGCGTGGTGAAAGTAACGGTAACATAGTTGGAGATAATTTTCCTGATAAGGTTGACTCCTATAGAATCTGCTCTTTCCTGATGCTCATCTTTGAGAAGGCAAATAGCCGACGGCCGAGTTCATTCAGGCTTGCACCAATATGATACACCACATCATCGATGATCAGGAATCTGTCATGTATGCGCTGTGTAGTCTCGCGCAGGTCAATCTGTCTGTTAGTCTGCTGCGCCGATACTTGCTGCAAGGTTCTTAGTCCACTGCCCACACGTTCCACATATATTGCTGCCGATACGCCATCACCTCTCACTTCCAGTATCTCAAATGTCCTTGCGTCGATGTAATTGTCAATCAGCAGTACCTCTTTTTGTGCTGACTTAATCAAGGATTCGGCAAAGTCCCTTGCATCCAGGACCTGACCTTCATAGAAGACGCCTTCGATCGGTGGCTGGTTGGTGCGGATGAAGAATGCAATCTGCTCGTCGTGTTCATCCAGGCGCTGCTTTATCTGCAAGATCTCATCATGCTGAGACAGCAGTTTTGCCTCAAAGCGCTGTTCCATTTGAATCAACTGGTTATTTACAGAATAACCCTTTAGAAGATGTGCTTTCAAGACTTCCAATGCCCATTGACGGAACTTTGTACCAATTATGCTTTTGACACGATACCCGATAGAGATTATTACATCAAGGTTATAAATCTTTGTATGATATATTTTACCATCAGATGCAGTTAGTAAGGAATCCTTACATACTGATTTTTCTAATAGCTCCTGTTCCTTGAAAATATTCTTTATATGTAATGTTATATTGTTTCGTGTAGTCTGAAACAATTCCGCCATCTGTGCTTGTGTCAGCCACACGGTCTCATTTTCAAGTCGTACCTCTAACTTGATAGTCTCACTCGGGTGATACAATATCACCTCACCCTTCTTCTGGATCTCTTGTTCCATAAATGTCTTGAAATTTGGTTTTTATAAGTTATGATCATTACACTTTGCGTGAATGATTTGATGCGGCAAAGATAGAGATTATATTTCTTATCTCCAAATCTTATTGAGATATTTTTGAGAAAATAGAATATCGCTTAGAGCGCATTAATTGTCATTCCGAGTTTGCATATACGTAATAAAACGACGACAAATTAATATATTTGTGAAATTTTATTTTATAAAATTTTTTATAATCCAAATTTTCTTCGTATCTTTGCGGTGTAGAAATTCAAGATGTATTCCGGACAGCATTTTGCGTTTCTGCAAAAATTCAGAGATCATTCCAGGCGCCATGAATAGTTTCTGAATTTTTTCGGAGAACCAACTGAACCT
>JAGHSE010000379.1 GCA_018066015.1 Candidatus Colivivens equi | reverse complement strand
GTCTTGTAAATATAGAATAAATAGGGTAAATAAAATGATTTTTATGATTTATCTTTCCAGCAGTCTTAATAATGAGTGTATTTATTAAATGACGGAAAATGGAGCTATAGGTTATCGCACAAGTGGTAAGGAACTGCTTGACCTTAACTTTGCAGTTGCATCTCTTCGTCATATGAGCGATAACGATATTGCAGATAAGTTTATGAGAGCTTTCTACGAGAATAAGCTCCTTGCTATGAAGTGGCTGTTTTTTGCACGAGATGTCCGTGAAGGTCTTGGTGAACGCAGATTCTTTAGAGTTGTGCTTGACCGCCTTGCTGTTACCAACACAGAGATTGTTAAGGCGGTAATTAGTCTTATCCCTGAATACGGACGATTTGATGATATGTGGTGTCTGCTTGATAATGATAAACTTGCCGATATTGTTGGAGAGTTTGTTTATAATCAGCTCCATCAGGATTGGCGTAATATGAAGAATAATCAGCCTATTTCTCTGTTGGCAAAATGGATGCCATCTATTAACGCATCCTCTATTAAGACTAAGGAATATGCCAAGAAGTTCTGCAAAATGTTTAATACCAAAGAGGCTACTTATCGTAAAACTCTTAGTGCTCTACGCAAATATCTTGATGTAGTTGAAATTAAGATGTCTGCTAAGAATTGGTCTGAGATTAACTATGAGACAGTACCTTCCAGAGCAAATCTTATCTATAAGGATGCTTTTCTGCGTAATGATACTGAACGCCGTGAAGAATATCTTAATAAGCTTGCTAATGGCGAAGCTAAGATAAATTCTGCTGTACTTTATCCTCATGATATTGTACATAAGTATATTAATAATTATGGTTTTTGGGATAGCGAGGTTAAGTCTTATGATAGTGCTGTTGAAGCTCTTTGGAAGGCACTGCCCGATATCGTAAATGGTTGTGATAATACCATTGTAGTAGCCGACGGTTCTGGTTCGATGAATTGTAGTGTTGGCAACACCAAAATCACTGCTCTTGAAGTTGCTAATGCTCTTGCGATTTATTTTGCTGAACACAGTAGTGGAGAATTTAAGGATAAGTACATTACATTCTCTTCGAGACCTCAGTTTGTAGATTTTAGTAATTGCAATTCTCTGCATGATAAACTTGCAGTTGCACTTCAGCATAACGAATGTAGTAATACTAATGTTGAAGCGGTTTTTGACCTCATTCTTTCTACGGCTGTAAATAATCATATGTCACAGAATGATATACCTAAGAATATTCTTATTATCAGTGACATGGAATTTGATGGTTGTGCAAAATCCAATAGTAGTTGGGATAGACCTAATGCACGACTGTTTGAAGAGATTAACAGCAAATATGTCGATGCAGGATATAAAATGCCTCGACTTGTTTTCTGGAATGTTAATTCTCGTACTGGCACTATCCCCGTAAAGGAAAACGACCTTGGTGTTGCACTTGTCAGTGGCTTCTCTGTTAATGTCGTTAAGATGGTTATGAGTGGCAAGCTTGACCCTTACGAGTGTCTTCTTGAAACTCTTAATACAGAGCGATATAAACCCATTGAAGAAGCTCTAAAAAATATTTAAAAAACTCTTGACAAACGATTAAGTTTGTGGTATAATAAGACTATAAAGAAAAGCAAGTAAAACATCTAAAATATCGTTTGGTGAGGGCGATATAAAATAAACCTCACTACCACAAGGACAGTTCAATTCTGTCTCGGTCATCGAGGTCTGGCGAGAAGAGAGTTGGGTTCGATTCCCATATTGCACTGGTGAGCAAAGTGATGCGTGGGAACTACGATAGTGCCACTTATATAAAGTTACAAACCTAAGTCTCAAGAGTTTAAATTTAGTAGAGACTTATTTATATGGAGGCGTATCCGAATGGCACAGGAAACAGACTTAAAATCTGTCGGCTTTGATTAGCTTGCGCGTTCAAATCGCGTCGCCTCTACCAGTTGTGCAAACTCAACAAAAAATCCCCCAAAACAGGGGGCATTTTTTTACTTGACAAACGGTATAATGTATGCTATAATATAGAAAAAGGGGGTTGGGAGATGAAAGCAATACTATGTTTGATATTTATGTTATGTGGTTTTAACAACTTAGAGCCATGTGAGCCGCCCGAAGTAGATTATAGTGGTCTCAAAGAGCAAACCCAAATCGAAATGTTATACACCGAAGAAGAGATTGTTGCTTGTGCAAAACTCATTTATGGTGAGTATGGAGCAGATTGGGTTTCAGACACAGAAAAAGCCAAGGTGGTTTGCACCGTTGTAAACCGCACCCATAGCGAAAGATGGATTGCATATGTTGGCTCTGATGAACTAATGGCACAGCTTACTGCTCCAGACCAATTTTATTATCTATCATATTTCCCATGTACCGATAGACATTATAGAATAGCTTATGATGTACTTTGGCGGGCATCACAAATCGCACAGGGTTGCGAGGGGATAGTGTGGGAGTGTGATACTTGCAATTACTATGGTGACGGATGGGTAAATCATTTTTATTAATTACGGAGGGAATATAATGGCTAAGTTTAATCTTGAAGAATTTGAAGCAACACTGACCTCAAAGTTTAAAGAAGTTTTCATGAGTGGTGTTGCACAGGGCTTTAGAACAGCCTACGACACTGTTCTTAAGCAGATTGAAATGGGTCTTACTCCCGAACAGCTCGCGGTGTGGGCTAAGGGTCAGAAGATAAATGTTGATATTATTGCAGAAAAAGAGGTGGAAGAAATTGACAAGCACGAGTGATATTATTGCCGCTCTTGAAGAGTGGTTTGGCGAACAGTATTACGACAATCTTGTCGATGCTATACGATGGCTTATTTATAATCGTAAAGACATTGACAAAGAATATTGTATGCAGTGGCTCGATACCCATAACGAAGAACTTCGTGAGCCTGACAAGTATGATAAAATTGTAGAAGCATGTGAAATTATTAATGGAAAAGTATTTAAAGAGAATGTAAGAAAGGTAAAAGAATAATATGGAACAGATTAAGCAGTATAGTACATTTATAGGTTATCTGAGCGAGAAGAAGCTCATTAAGAAGCGTGGCACGGTCAGCAAGACATCTACCATTGCTTGCGACATTATTAGCGGCACTATTGCGGTTGAAACTGAAAA
Source organism: Candidatus Colivivens equi (assembly GCA_018066015.1). Taxonomy (GTDB): domain Bacteria; phylum Bacteroidota; class Bacteroidia; order Bacteroidales; family Bacteroidaceae; genus Colivivens; species Colivivens equi. The sequence goes on along the minus strand of JAGHSE010000379.1, from coordinate 2,642 downwards.
CAATAGCGTTCATTATCTGAATGTGTATTGCACCAGTAAGACTGCAAAGGGCAATGAGCACCCGTTCTGGCAGAGTATTGATACTATGTACAATGAGTACAAGAGTAAAAAGGATGTAGCCGCACACGAAGCAGAGTATGCAAGTTATATTTGTGTAAATGCTACTCCCGCTATCAACGACTTCGTAGACAAGAGTGGCAATGTGGTTGTTGGCAGAACTAAATATTCTGTGAACACTGTTAAGCGTGTAGACCCCAGCACCCCCACTGTTGCTCGTGTCAACCTTGGTGGTTATCTCAATTCCGTTCGTGATGAAATTGAGAACGATGAAGAAACTGGTCGCAAGATTATGGAAATCGTCGGTATTGATTACTTTGGCAATGCCGAGCCCTTTACTGTGTATGTAGGCGAAGAGAACGATGGGTATTTCGACTATTGGGAAATTGGTGACAAGGTTAATGCCGAGTGTGTTATTGTTAACCATATGACCGCTGACCCCTCAGCTCCCACCACCACCCATAACGGCAGACCTCTTAAGAGTCGCTCCGAAAAGCGAATTACTCTTTTTGACTGGCTCGACAATCGTGTTGATGATGACGAAATTCGGGAACAGAATATGATTGATGTTCGCAAGGCTCTTGAGGCTCGTAAGCTCAAGATTGAAGCGTTGAGAAGCAAGTCTACTGAAACTCCTCATCCTGCTACTGCTCCTGTTAACATTGAATTTGACGACGACGAAGAATGTCCGTTTTAATATAAAGGAGGAAGATAACTATGGCAGATTTTAAGATTAGAAAGACTAAGGTAATCGCTGGTATCGAGGGTAAGATGATGCTTATCCATAGCAACAGCGTAAAGTGCGGTAAGACTACTGTCGGCTCTCAGATGCCTAAGCCCCTATATCTGCGACTGGAACAGGGTGCAAACGCAATCGACGGCATGGATTATGTTGCCCTTGAAAATTGGGCAGACCTTAAGAAGCTGTCTAAGTGGTTGACCTCCAAGCGACCCCAGAAGATGGAAATTGATGGCAAGGAAGTAGAAGATGTTCTGAGCAACATTTACACCACTATCATTTTTGATACTTTCGATGTTGCCATTCGTTGGTGTACTAAGTATGTATGTCAGCAGTACGGTGTTAATAGACTCAAGGACGGCAATGACGGTTTTGGTCTTTGGGCTGAGTATGCAAACGAATGGTTTGATGTTATCAATCCTATTCTGAACGCTGGCTATTTCATTTATGGCATTTCTCACTCCGAAATTCGTAAGATTAAGGATGGTAGAACAGGTCAGGAAGTAGAAAAATTTGCTCCTAAGGGCGACAAGCGTACTATCGACCTTGTAATTGAAACCGTTGACTTTATCGGTTATGTTAAGAGTAATGGCGTAGATGACAACGGTAAGGTCGTGCCTTCAAGTATCTATTTTGCTGAGACCGACGAATATCTGGCAGGTAGCAGATTTGAGTATATGCCCTCTGAGATTAAAGTATTCTCTGCCGAAAATATTCAGAACGCAATTAAGGAAGCGGTAATGAAGAAAGAGCAGGAAACTGGCAATAAGGCTATTACTTTTACCGAAAAGAAAGAGTCTGAGAAGCGTGTTCAGAAGTCCTATGAGGAACTTATTGAAGAAGCTACTAAGTATGGTCGCATGGCTTGGAAGAATAATTCCGAGGAAGCACAGGAAATTCTTGACCGCAATCTCTTTGCGGGTGCTAAGATTACCGATGCCACCAAGAAGCAGATTCCTCAGCTTGAGATGATTGTATTTGAGCTCAAGGAGCTTGTAGGCGAATAATATGGTAAGCTGTCGGTATTGTCAGAAAAAAATCAATCCAGATGATGCCATTGAGCTGTTCGACAGACATTATGTTTGCTCTGATGCCTGTCGGATAGCTTACGAACAAACCGATATGTACGATAAAGATAAGTTGCTCGATATAGCATGGAATTTATGTGGTAAAACGGGTGATTTTATTAGGTTGAAATCACAGGCTGAATATTATCATTCCGAATATAAATATAAATATTCGGGTATGCTTTACACTATAAACTACTGGAGTAACATTGAGGGCAACTCATGGAACGATGCTTATGGTCTGGGGCAAATATTTCCTCAGTATTACGAAAAAGCATTAAAGTATTGGCACAATCAACAAGAGTTGAAAAAGAAGTGCAGAACGGCATCATCTGAGGAAATTAAACCTAAAACCGTCACGGTTGGTGTTAACATTGCCAATCGAAGAGCAAATAGGTTTAAGATTAATATTGAAGATTTGTAAGGGGTAATAATATATGAGTTTATATGACAATATGGCATCCAATATGCTTTTAGGTGCAATTCTCAATAAAACCCAACTTGCAATCAGTGATAGATATAACATTACCGTTGATTTCTTCTATGACAAGTCCACCAAAGATGGTAAACGATTTCATAGTTTGATTTTTGCGTGTGCTCAGTCGTTGGCGGCACAGGGCGTAGAAGAAATCAACATAGTCGATATAGGTGAATTTTACAAGCCTTATGCCAAACAATTAGCAATATTAGAAGAGAATGATTATCAGGATTTCGTTGAGTTTGTCAAGGATATGTGCGACGAAAGCAACTTTGAACACTATTATAATATTGTTAAAAAA
>JAGHSE010000108.1 GCA_018066015.1 Candidatus Colivivens equi | reverse complement strand
TTATTAAATAACAATAAGCAATGAAAACAATCATTAAGTATTTATTATCAACAAGTGTATTGGCATTAGTTTTTAGCCAGATATTTAGTACAAAAGTTTACGCACAAGCTTATGACCCTGTTATCATGACTGTGAATGGCAAAAATGTACCACGTTCTGAATTTGAGTATAGTTTTAATAAAAATAATTCAGACGGAGTCATAGATAAGAAGAACCTCAGTGAGTATGTGAAATTGTTTGAAGCTTTCAAATTAAAGGTTGCAGCAGCTGAATCAGCAAGGATTGATACAATGGCAAGTGTTCGTCAAGAACTTGCTAACTACAAGTGCCAAATAGTATATCCAACCATAATAGATAGTGGATACATTGAAAGAACTGCTTATGAGACATATAAACAAACGGCAGAAAGATATGGAAATGACGACCTCCTTGCTGCAAGTCATATTTTAGTGTTGATGCGTCAAGATGCAACAGCAGAACAGCAAGCTGCTGCTAAAGTGAGAATAGATTCTATCTATGCAGCCCTTAAGGCAGGCGCAGACTTTGCAGAACTTGCAAAACAATGTTCTGATGATAAAGGATCAGCAGTAAGAGGTGGTGATTTAGGTCAGTTTGGTAAGTGTATGATGATACCTGATTTTGAAAAAGCTGCATATGCATTACAAGCTGGAGAAATGTCAGAACCAGTGAAAACTACAGTTGGCTGGCACATCATAAAGGTGGCAGATCGTCATCCTTTTGAGTCATACGAATTTCATCATGAAAATATCCTGAAGTTCTTAAAACAACGTGGCATTGAAGATGCAGCATCAAAGTATTATGTAGATTCAATAGCAAAACAAACAGGTAAGAATGCAGATGAAATCATTGAAGATTTATATACTAATCTCATTGAAAATGATGCAGATTTGAGAAATTTGTCAAAAGAATACTATGATGGAACACTTATGTATGAGATGGTAAAGAATACCATATGGGAACCAGCCTCAAAAGATGAAGAAGGATTGCAGAAATATTTCAAAAAGCATAAAAAACAATATGCATGGGATGCTCCTCGATACAAAGGGCTTGTTATCTATGCAGTAGATGATGCCACATTATCAAAGGCTCAGGCTATTGCAAAGAAAATAAAGGGCGATGATACTTATGCTATTGCAAGTGCGATTGTCAAGGAATTCAATACAGATTCTATTAAGAATGTCAGAGTAGAACATGGCGTGTTTAAGAAAGGTGATAGCCAAAATGTAGATGTTAAGGTCTATGGTGAAAAGGGTGAATTAAAACCTCGAAAAGGTTATCCAAGTGTAGGTGTATTTGGAACATTATTAAAAGCTCCAAAGTCGTATGTTGATGTAAAAAATCAAGTTGTAGTTGATTATCAGCAGTTAAAGGAACAGGAGTGGGTAGAAGAACTAAGACACAAATATACAATAACTGTGAATGAAGACATACTCAAAACAGTAAACAAACATGAATAAATATTTATTTTTAATACTATTCTTGTCTTGCAGCTTTACACTTATTGCTCAGGACAATGTAATAGACGAAGTCGTGTGGGTAGTTGGAGATGAACCTATTCTCAAATCAGAGATAGAGACAGCTCGTCTAGAGGCACGTGCGCAGGGACAGACTTTTGAAGGAGATCCATATAGTACTATCGCAGAAAATATGGCAATCCAGAAATTGTTCTTGCACCAGGCGGAGTTGGACTCCATAGAACTGACAGATGCGGAAATATTCAGAGAGGTTGATATGCGAATAGAGTATTTTGAAGAACAATTTGGCTCGCGTGAAAAAATGGAAGAGTATTTCCAAAAGCCATATTCTCAAATTAGAGAATTACTCTATAATTCTGTACACGACAATAATATGGTTGACGAAGTGAAACGTAATCTAATAAAAGATGTTCATGTAACTCCGGCACAGGTTCGAAAATATTTCAAGGACGTACCAGAGGATAGCATACCATATATTCCAACTCAACTTGAAGTACAGATTATTCAGTGTAATCCTCGTGTTGCTCAGGAAGAAGTTGACCGCATCAAGGATTTACTTCGTGAATATACAGAACGTATCAATTCTGGAGAGTCATTTGCTACAATTGCACGTTTATACTCAGAAGATGGTTCTGCCTCAAAGGGTGGCGAGTTAGGCTTTTCTTCACGTGCACAATGGGTGCCTGAATTTGCCGCTGTGGCTTTTAACCTGACAAATCCAAAGGCTGTAAGTAAAATAGTAGAGACCGAGTATGGCTACCACATTCTTCAGTTAATTGAGAAAAAAGGTGATCAAGTCAATGTTCGACATATATTAAAGAAACCAAGGATTAGTCAAGAATCCATAGACGAAGGACTATCATTTCTTGACTCTATATCTGGGTGCATTAAAAATGGCGAATATACATTTGATGAGGCTGCTTCGCGTTTTTCTCAAGACAAAGATACCAGAATGAATTATGGCAATATGGTAAAGTGGCTGGATATGTATCATCGTGAAGGTAGTACACGCTTTGAAATGCGCGACCTTCCTACTGAAGTAGCACGAGTTGTAAGCAATATGAAAGTTGGTGATATTTCTAAGCCATTTGTCATGATGGGCAATAGTGGTAAAGAAGTTGTGGCTATAGTTAAGTTGAAAAACAAGATTGAAGGCCATAAGGCATCTATGGTAGATGACTATCAGACTCTTCAGAATATCGTACTAGATAAATATAGCGAAGATAAAATAGAAAATTGGATTCGTGAGAAACAAAAGACTACGTATGTACGTATAAATGATGACTGGAAGAATCGTGATTTTAAATATCCTGGTTGGATAAAATAATATAATATGGTAATGAGAGTGTTGAGGATGCAGGGAGTCATACTGAGGATTGTGCTATGTTGTTTACTTAGCGCCCCTTGTTCTTTGTGGTGTGATGATATCATGTCGCAGAATGATGACCGTTTGCAGATTCTTAACTCTGATGTATTATATAAAAGTTATTCTGACCCATTGGCTGACGTATTAGTAGGACATGTACGATTACGTCGTGGAAATGCTTATCTTGATTGTGACAGTGCTCGATACTATAAGAACTACGGTTCATTTGAATCATACGGACATGTACGTTTTTCACAAGGTGACACTTTGTCATTGGTCTGCGATACTCTTTGGTATGACGGTTCTTCACGTCAGATGAAGGCACGAGGAAAAGTTAACTTGCGCAAGCGAAAATCTAGAATTGTTACTAATTATTTGGATTATGACAGGATGTATGGCATAGGAATGTATATGCATGGGGGTACTTTGTATGATGGCGATAATGTCCTGACATCAGACTGGGGACAATATACTAATGATACAAATATGGCATTCTTTACGAGTAATGTTACTTTGCTAAATAAGGGAACTAAAGTAACGTCTGATTCGTTGGAATATAATACAAATAATAAAGATGCATTCTTTACAGGAAACGTAAAACTCAAAAATGAGAACTATGATATTGTTTCAACTGCAATGCATTACAATACCAATACTCAAAAGGCTGATATTGTAGCCCCTACTAATATCACTACGTCGGATGGAGTATTTATATATTCCGAGAATGGACAATATGACATGAAGGGAGATAATGCTGATTTACTTGCAGGTTCGTATATTATTAAGGACATGCGTAAAATTGAAGGAGATAGTTTGCATTATAATAAAACTACAGGGCTCAACGAGGCTTTTAATCATGTCGTTGTTACTGACGATGAAAATCAATGTATTCTAAAAAGCAATTATTGTTCTTACAACGAAAAAGACGGAAGTGCTGTGGCTACTGATAGTGCGGTAGTTATTGATTTTTCAAACCCCGATACGATGTATGTGCATGCAGATACGCTCAAAGTATTTACATTTAATATAGGTACAGATTCAGTATATCATGATTTACACGCATACCACAAAGTGAGGATGTTTCGTAATGATGTTCAGGCAGTATGTGATTCCTTGGTATCGCATGAATTGGACTCATGTACTTATATGTTTGGTCAACCAATTCTTTGGAATGAAAATCAACAAGTATTTGGTGAGGAAATTCGCATATATAACAACGATAGTACCATTGATTATGTTCGTGTAATAAATCAAGCTATGACAATTGAAAGATTAGATTCTGCATCCTATAATCAGGTGTCAGCCAAAGAAATATGTGCATATTTCAAAGGTAAGGAAATTGAACGTAATGAAGCTCATGGTAATGTGTTCGTAAGTTATTTCTTCAGTGAAGATGATGGAACGCCTATAGGTATGAACTATTCAGAAACTACTGACCTCACTATTTTTATGGAAAATAGGAAGGTAAATAAGATTTGGATGCCTAAAGCTAATGGCAATATGTATCCTCCAGACATGATACCTTCTGAGTATCGTTATCTGAAGAATTTCGCTTGGTTTGATTATATACGTCCTGTTGATAAGTACGATATCTTTAATTGGCGAGCAAAGGACGCAAAGAATATACTTACTCAAACAGAAACTAAGAATGTACCATTACAGAGATTAAAC
>JAGHSE010000430.1 GCA_018066015.1 Candidatus Colivivens equi | reverse complement strand
CAGCTTTACAATGGCAAGAAAGGTTTGGGGTTGCGCCTTCAATTACAAGTGCAATCTCAGAATATGATGCAGCATTGTTAGTTGGAATGACAGAAAATGAATATTCCGACTATATGCAGGATAAAACAGCTGTCAGTAAAGGTGCAGATTTCATATTTAACAAAACAAGATACCAAGTAAAGGCTAATCGTCCGAGCGGCAAAAAAGGAAGCTTCGTAACAATGGTTCCAAAAGCGACAAATTACGAGTGGGACAAATTGATCTGGATTCTTTATGATAAGAACTATGTCATGCAAGAAGCGTGGGAATGGTGTGTAAAGGACTACCAAGCGGCATTTGATGGTATCAAGAGGCTATCTCCTAGTCACTACAGGAAAGGAAAATGCCTTTATAAAAAAGAAGCATAACGTAATACTCGTCATGTTGAAACAGAAGTCAAAATAACGATTATAGTACAATGAATCTGCAAGAAGCTATTGAAGCACGACATAGTGTGCGAAAATACATAGACAAGCCCATATCCCAAGATATTATAGACATCCTTCAAGCTAAGATTGAAGAATGCAACAAACTCGGTAATCTTCACATTCAGCTTGTTACCAATGAGCCAAAGGCATTCAAGGGAAAGATGGCATACGGAACCTTCAGCGGAGTAAGCAACTATATTAGCTAACAACATGAGAGATTAGGGAATTAATTGTACCTTTGCACAATAGAATCACCGCTATTGACAAACTTATCGTGGAGAAGGTGAGTACAAAAATTTTATTTTTTGAAAATGACAATGATTACAAATAAAATACAATATATCATCTCTTTGCTGTCATCTGAAGAAAATTCTTCAAATATTGACGGCAGGATTCTTCCTTTTAGCAGTTTGCTTCATACAAGAGCCCTTGTTATTGTGTTGGTTTCTGCCATTATGTTGGCTGCCTGTGAAAGACACACTCCAGCATGGAAACAGATGGATATAGCAGAGAGCCTTATGAACACCAAACCTGATTCTTCTCTTGCGGTATTGAACGGCATCCCGACATCTGATATCAAAGGAAAAGAAACATCGGCCAGATATGCGCTACTTAAATCTATGGCGTTGGACAAAAACTATATTGATACAACAACATTTGATGTCCTTCAGCCGGCCATTGATTATTATGTCAAACATGGTTCTCCCGATGAACAGCTACGGACATATTATTATCAAGGTAGGATTTATCAGAACCAGGGCAATAATGACTTGGCTATGCAAAGCTTCATGTGGGGAAAAGAATTTTGCCAAGAGGCTTCCGACACCTTAGCCATAGCAAACCTCATGGTCGCTCAGGCAACCATTCAATATAGAATATATAAGATAGATGATTTTATAGAAAACAACCTTGAGGCAGCGAATCTGTATAGTGCTATCGGTCGGGCTGACTATGAACTGCTTAGTCTTGTCAATGCTTTGGATGGAGGCATTCTGAACAATGACAAATCGCTTTCGGACAGTGTTTGGACCATCGCAAAACAACGAGTTTCGGAAAATCCGGATTTAAATTCGATTATTGTTCCGTACGAACTTTCATACGCGCTTAAATTTGGCAACAAGGAGGATGTTATTAACATTCTGGAATATTGTGAATCTGTCGATTCCATAAGTGATATGGTTAAATTAAATGTAGCTGAAGCCTATTATAAAATTGGTGATGCTCGTAACGCCAAACGTGTTTTGGATGCAATACCCATTAAATCTAAATTTCGTTCATCTCTGAAATATTTGGCATTAAAACCTGACATTTTGGAATTAAACGGAGATTTAGTCGGGGCATTGCACGCATATAAAGATTTTTATATGACCATTGATTCTATTCACATGGGTATTTTTTCTCATGATTTGTTATTTGCCCAATCACGTCATGAAATGGAGAAATCCAACCTGATAGAGAAACAGAGGTTTGACAGACTCATCTGGTTAATTCTGTGCATCATATTTGTTTTACTGATTATCATTGGATACATTTACTATCGCTATAGGATTGGACAGGCTAAAAGCGAATTGGATGATAAGGAGAAAGTAAGATTACAACTGGAACAAGAGAATCTCAAAAAAGCAAATGAAAAGCTTGAGTTGGAGAGACATAATGCCATTCTTGAGAAACAGACCGCAGAATTAGAATGTGAGCGTCAATCTTTGGTCGCAGAAAACCTTCGACTCAAAATTGTGCAACTTGAGAATGAAAGTGAAAGTCTTAAAGAAGTATTGGAAAAACAAAAAGATTTAGCAAAACCCATCGAAGATGCCATAAAAGTCAGGATAGAGATGCTGAATGGATTATTAGCTTCACGAATCACGGATAACGATTCATACGCAGAACCGTATGGAACTTGGAAAGATCAAATTATTCAAGACAAAGACGAGTTTATGAATACCACTCGTCTGGCGTTTAAAGCTTCCCATCCTAAATTTATTGAATACCTTGAACAACATGGACTTACTGAATCAGAGATAAATTATGTATGTCTTTATGCGATTGGGCTTCGTGGAAAAGAGGTTGGTGAATATATGCAGCTGAAAAGGCATTATCATATTAGTAGTGATGTACGCAAGAAACTTGATCTTGATGAACATCAGACGAACATAGGTATTTACGTTAGAAAACTTATGAAACAACTGTAGTTTGACCAGATAATTAATTTACTGGTTCGGAAACAGTCTATCTACCCAATCCGGTAAATGGACTGTTTTATATGTTTGTCCCTATATACTATGATAAAAGTGTCAAACTTTGATAGTATGTGTGCAGAAAATGGGTTATTTATTAAAGGCAATATATTATCATTCAGTATAATACAAAATAGAAGCTTCAAACTTTTATTATTGCTCGAAAATAAAGATTATATTAACTTTACGCTGTTATATAATTAAGAATACCAACAAAGAACTAAAATCAATTCTCAACCAACAAATATAGAATAATCTTTTACGATTATTCTATATTTGTTGGTTCGCCCTGCATGGGCATATTCTAACGGGTGAAATTCCTAATGCGCCCTGACAGCTGGAAGCATACAGCCAAAGACAAAGGGTGTCCGTGGCGACTCGGAATCTGAAGGAAGTCGGCGGCAAATATCTGGTCTGGCATACAGAAACTTGATATTAAGGCTTGTGAGTGTGGATAAGTCTGCCAAATAAGACTAAGTCCTATAGTTGTCCAGAACACTCGGAGTAAATCAAGCAGACATAAGTTGGAAAGAATATACTCTTAACTGGGGAGGTCTTATGGGCAAGGCGAAAATAGCCAAGCAGTAACAACGAACCATGAGAAGTCAGCAGAGGTCATAGTACCGAATCATGTACTGGTTTGGGAAGGATTGAATTGTGCAGTTGGATAGTAAACGAGAGTCATCCTTTAGAATCTTTAGTCGCCAGTTGCCGAAAAGGATTGTTTGTACGATAGTAGGACGGAATCCGAGGGTAGTACAAGATTGGTGTTATTCAAAGGAATGACGACAAACAACATCCGACACATAGAAATATGTCAAAGCACAAGACCGCCGTATGCCGAACGGCACGTACGGTGGTGAGAGGTCGGTAAACGCGAAAGTAGGAGATAAGCGCCTGCGATTAGCGTTTTACCTCCTACTCGATTGAGCAATTACATTTTTATTGTTGCTTTTGTTTTCATATAACGACATATTTAGATCCTGATTTTGCTCTCATGAGAAAAGTATCATCATAATAATATCCTTTGAGTTGATTTGATAGCAATAAGATATAATTCTTGGGTGCTGTAATTAGCATTTATTGGCCCATTATCTCTAGCTGTCAAACTTTTGACACCCCTGCGCAGAATCAATCGCCCCCCCCATTTTGTAAAACGCTGATTATCAATAGAATAAAAAGTTTGACTGTCAAACTTTTACCCTTGGTTAAAAACTTTTTCTACAGTAATTTTGCATCAGTTTAATCAATAAATGCAAAAAAATGAAAAAGTTACACTTACTCTTCGGAGTTTTAATTTTTATCGGGTGCCTTCAAGCCCATGCTGAGAAAAGCAGGGTCGCTATGGAAAAATGGCAAACAGGTAATGTGGATGGAAGTACAACTGTACGCCGTTCACCTATGAGAATCCCTATTGATGTATATTATGATGACGAACTACGTCAAATAGAGATTTCCGGTTCAGCGGATATTGAAGTACAAATATTCTTATGTGATATAAATGGGAATACGTTGGACTATTCGCATTGCATGAATACTGTGTTGAATATACCATACGGCTTTAGTGGTATAATCATTCTACGTATTGAAAGTGAGGAATGGATTGCCACAGGCAAAATAGCAGTATTATAGTGCAAAGGCGTTACAGTAAGTTACCAAATAGATATGTGGAGATAAGAGAAGGAATAACAATGGCAAGTTGCTCATTACATTCAATAACCATTAAATTCTGTTATAAATAAACTCGTTAATTATGTTTCAAAAACAATCAACATTCTGTATGTACCAATATAAAATAATGATTGCTCTCATTGTTTTTATGGTTGGCTCATTGCATTGTATTGCACAATGTAACTTGTTTGGCCGTGTTTGTCTATCGGATGGGACAAATGTTGATTTTGCAAATGTTTTTGTGTCTTCTAAATGCTCTCCTAAAACAATATTAGCATCGGATTTTACTGATGAAAACGGTAAATTTCAGCTTTCGTTGAACACTGATTGCGACAGCCTTATACTGAAAGTAACAAGTCTGGAAATCGCTCCGACGGAGATTGTAGTACCGAATCTTTCAGGCAACTATGACATTATTGTTGACGAAAGAACCGTTGAACTGAAAGAGGTTGTCGTCAAGTCTAAGAAAATATATTCTCAAGGAGACACAATCAACTATAACGTTTCATCTTTTCACTCGCAGACAGACCAATCGATTGCAGATGTTTTGAAAAAGATGCCTGGTATAACTGTTTCTGATGCTGGTCAGGTTTCTTATCTGGGTAAACCGATAAAGAATTTCTATATTGAAGGTTTGGACCTGATGAAAGGGCATTATGGCATAGCCACCAACAATATAGATCCTAATAACATTGCAACCGTGCAGGTATTGGAGAACCATCAGGACATTAAGGCGTTAAAAGGGCTTCGTCCCGAAGAACAGGCTTCTATCAACCTGCGTCTCAAAGAGGGTGTTAAAGGTGTGTTTAACCTCATTGTCACGCTCGGGGGCGGATATGGCGATGAAGGATTGTGGAATAATGCCGCCATTGCCACATACTTCCGCCGTAATAGCCAATTCCTTGCCACTTATAAGGGAAACAATACGGGTGAAGACTTGTCGCAGGAGCTTTATTCTTTTGACAATGATTATTCGCGCACAAGTAATATATCGTCAATTTCTATGCCTTCGGCTCCCGGCATTGACAAGCGTTTCTATTATTTCAACCGTTCACACAATGCCACGTTCAATAATGTTTACCGAATCGGCAAAACAGGGGAGTTCGGAATAAACGCCGCATATTTGAACGACCGCGATTCTCGGCAAAGTTATTCTGCAACCACTAATTATTTGCCAGACGGTGGACAGAGCTTTATAGATGAATTGATGACCGGCATCGCTCGTCTGCAAAAAGCATACGGTGACCTTACGTACCTGAACAACGGAGATGAAAATTACTTGAAGGAACAACTGAAATTCGACTGGAGCACGACCGATGCAAATAGCCAGATTCTTGCCGGGAGTGATGACATTACGCAATCAGGTCAGACAGACACTTACCGTCTGTTGAATAAATTCCACATGACTCACTGTAATTCCTCAGATCGTGGTTTTGAGATTTTATCACTTGTAAACCTTGAAAAGAGACCTCACAACCTTTCTGTGTTCCCGAATCTTTTCCCGGATATGATAAGCGGTGAAATGCTGTATCAACAAGTTGATTACCATAACATATCCACCGAGAACAGAGCAGGATTATTTTCTGCTTTCAAAGTTGGAAACTTCATGCTTCATCCTTCGGCCATTGTTAACTATCATCACAATTCTCTCGATAGCCGACTGCATGAAATGTGTAATGACATCTCACTTGATTTTCTTGATGCCGGTATCGGCACTGAACTGGTTTTCAGCACACGCAAGATTCATTCTTCCTTATATTTGCCGATGAAATATAAGTTTTTTCGTCTGAATAATGGGAACGACGGTAGTATTACCAACAAAAACCGGTTTCGGGTGGAGCCGTCATTGAATATAACATATAAGTTCAACAGCAGTCATAATATGAAAGCAAATGCTGTACTTTCTTATATAACTCCCTCTGTCGAGACACTGTATTCCGGCTATATTCTTACATCATACCGTCAACTTTCGGCTTTTGATGTAGCCGGGCTTTATGAGGGAACCAATCAACATTATTCTTTAGGTTATGATTTCAAAAACATTCTCTCGATGAGTTTTGCCGGGGTTGAGGCATCTTATAACCGACAGTCTCCCGACATTCTTTATGGTTCATATTATGACGGATTGGTGCAACGTACAATCAGCCGTCGCACATCAGAATCCGGCGAAATGTTTTCAGCCAATATCCACGCGAGTCAGGGATTCGACTGGAGAAGACTTAAAATCGGAGCATCCGCCACATATTCCTATTATGACAGCCCGTTGCTCATTCAGGATGAAATAGTTCGCTACAAAGGTAATAGGATCAGTGTAAATGCCGACATAAGTCTCACGCCGTTCAAATGGCTTGGCGTTATGTATCAGGGTACTTACTCGCAATCAGCCACGCAACAGAAAGGCTATGAAAGGTTTCCGTGGTTGCGTACCGTTACAAACAAGGCTTCACTTGATTTTACAATTCCTGTAGGTGTGACACTGGCAACATCTCTCTATCATTACTATAACAATTTCAATGATGGAGACCGTTCATTCCTTCTTCTCAACACCGAGGCGAAATATTCTATTAAGCATTTCAGCTTCACACTGTCGTGCGACAATCTACTTAACCACAAGTCGTACAGATATTCCAGCCTCTCAGCTCTTACGGAATCAAACGCAGTATATAATATCCGACCACGCAGCGTTTTGCTGAAAATACGATTCAGAATATTCTAACAATCAAAGATTATGAAACAGTTAATTCCCTTCATTCTAATGTTAATGATTCCCTTTATGGCTAAAGCTCAGATTGGTATCTTCTCGATGAGCCAGGATCGGGCAATAGTCGTTGATACAGCGCGTTATAAAGTGACATACACGCTAAACTATTCCTGCCATCCTAATGCATATAACCGATTTGATGATGTGCGCACGCTATTAATAGGTCATCATTCTGTCAAGGATTTCAGCGATGTAATCTGCCATTTTGATTCACTAATGACAGCGGATATGCGCCGAGGTGCAGACTCGTACCGTAATCCCAACGGTTCGCCGTGGCCTTATGAGATTCTACTCTCGACCAAAGAGAAATCAGCAAGTATTAAATATCGTCTTCCGATGGGTAATGGAGTGTTGAAATACTCAGAAGATCTTCCTAAGATTAAATGGACATTTTCACCAGACACCACACAAAATGTTATTGGCTACGAATGTCAGTTGGCAGAATGTGATTTTGGTGGACGTCATTACTCGGCTTGGTTTACAACAGAACTGCCATTGTCATACGGTCCATATAAATTTGGTGGACTTCCAGGACTTATTCTTCAGATACAGGACCGTGAGGGACAGTTCATTTGGACTGCAACAGGTTTTGAGCGTGCGAAAACTCCTATATCAGTGTATAATTATGCTAACGAAAAACAATGCACATCTGAGGAAGCAGACAAGACGATTATCCGTATTTATAAAGCACCTCATGCGTTTTTACTGGCAGCTATGGGAGGGGGAAAAGGCCGTCTGATGATTGTAGGAAAAGACGGCAGACCACATGATGCCACAGAAGTAGAGGATAATCCTATCCCATACAAACCGTTGGAATTATCTAAATAACATCAAAAAGAGTTCAATTGCAATTGACGAGATAGAAAAGTTAATGTTTAACAACAAATTCAACCATCATTATGGCAAAAATTAAAATGACTGAGCTCGCAAAACGGGCTATGGGGGCGAGAGAAATGAACGCTCTCACAGGAGGTAACAATTGTGGATGCGGCTGTCACGGTCCTTCCTCGACATCTGACAACATGAATGCCAATTACGCAGGTAATAAGTATTCAAAAGATCCTGTCGTAATCGTTAGGGACGTAATACTCGTTCCGATTGGCTAAATGTCAATCTCTTAATTAGGGGGAACGTGTCCTCATAACACGTTCCCCTTTTCATGAAACCTAAATTGTACAAGATAGAATATCAATATGATAACACCTCAAAACATAAAAGAGTGCTTTGCAAATACACCTCAGATAACATTTGAAATTACAGAACGTTGTAATCTAAATTGTAAATACTGTGGTTATGGAGAACTATATAACAACAAAAGCCATAAGCATAACCGTGATCTGGACATCAAAAATGCCATATGTCTCTTAAATTCAATACAGAATTTATGGAATGAGGGGTTTGATTCAACCGGAGAGACAACGATTTACATTAGTTTCTATGGAGGAGAGCCTTTGTTGAATATGCCGTTTATCAAAAGTATTATTTCTTTCATTGAGAAAAATATGAGTTCTTATGGAAAAAAATTTTGTTATACAATGACGACTAACGCTATTCTACTAAGAAAACATATTGAATACCTTGTAGAAAAGGATTTTCAAATACTTATAAGTCTCGATGGCGATGAACATGCCACCTCATATAGAACATATCACAATAATAAGCCAGCATTTCACGATATTGTCGCTAATATTGACTACATTAAGTTTAACTATGGCGATTTTTTTGAAAATAACATTGCATTTAATTCTGTTCTTTCTAATTGTGCTACCGTAGAAGGGATTATACACTATATTTATTCAAAGTATCATAAAATACCTACTGTGAGTGAAATAAATAACGTGGGCATACGTGAAGATAAACGACATATTTTTAATGAAATGTATCGCCCAAAAATTTCATATTTGAATGAAGAAATGGGTAGGACCTTTGATGATATGAAGTTTCCTTATTCCCCGCAATTTGAACGTATTGCAAAATATTTTCAGATGTATTCTCCATACTTCTTCTTTGACTACAATGAATTGTTGTTTCTATCAAATGAGAATAGAAAAAAAACACCAACAGGGACATGTATGCCTTTCTCTAAAAAAACATTTATGACCGTTGATGGTAAAATAATGCCTTGTGAGAGGATTGGATATAATTATGTATTAGGTAATATAAAAGATGGTTTGTTAAATTTAAATTTTCAGGACATTGCGTCATTGTATAATTCATATTATGAACGAATTTTAAGAATTTGCACCAAGTGTAAAGACTATATCGGATGTCAAAACTGCTTTTTCAATACCGGACAATTAGAATCGTCTAATGGTACCTGCAATTATTTTGTTTCTCAAAGAGAATTCGATGCGATGAAGAATGAAGCTTATAATTTTATAAGGCGTTATCCTGAAGCCTACGAGTATATTATGACTAAATACGAGGTAATATGAACAAGAAGACCAAATGGCTAATACTTCCGCCACACACATTTGTTGACCATATTAATGCGTCAAAACTGTTCTTATATAATACGGAAACATCATCGAATCATCTAATTACGGATGATGAAACTATTTCATTGATTATCGAATTGCAGCAGTCTTACAATCTGGGCAGTAAAATATATTCTGAGGAAGGAAGCTGTAATGTCTATTTGAAAGAACTAATTTCAAGGGATTTACTTCAATTAGTTGAAGCAAAGGAGAAACCTATCGTTTTTCTTCCAATACTGAATTTGCAACGGGATTTAGAAAAAGGAGAACTTAGTTACAGATTGAGCATCATGGGTTCTAAAACGAAATTTATCAGCGGATTATTTTTATACATAGACAAACCTTTTGTTCCCGATTTAGCAAATATAAACAATATTCGAATAAATGCCATACGTCAATCGCTATTATATGGATTAACGGATGATTGTGAACTAATTATGGGAATAGAAAAAGTTAAGATGATTTTCAAATCACTCGCTATTACCAGCATATCAATTGTTGATATAATTTCCTCTATATCTATATTGACAGATGCTAATTTATCACAGTTAGTGCGTCTTGCTTCCAACTATGGTTATAAAATAAGAATCCATACATTCATTGATAATAATAACACAGATAGGGTACTGAAAATAATGGCTCAGCACAAAAGTATCGAACTGTCGCTATATTTTGATCGGTATTCTGAATTCGATTATCAACAGTTTAGTTCTAAATCTTCAAAAATCACAACCCAAGCTTCTCTCATTAAGTATGTTTATTCAGCGTTTGATTTTGTGGATTCTGACAACATTGACATGTTACCGGTTTATAGAGCTGATGAAGTCCAGATGTTTCGCGATAATGTATTCTTGACTAAACAAGATATTTTAAGCAATTGTACGAGTATGAAAGAAATTATGCGAAATCAGAAGCTTAATGCAACTTGTTTTGGAATACTAGATATACTATCTAATGGAAATGTATATCCTCATGGAGGGCGTGTTCCTGTTAGCAATATATCAAATAAAAACTATTTACTTGAATCTGTTACGTCTGAGCTAGTAAATAATCAAAGTTGGCGTGTGACACGCGATAAAAACAATTGCTCAAATTGTCAATACCGATTCATATGCCCTCCTGTGTCATTACTTGAACTGCAAATAGAAGATATTAAAGCCTGCATATTGTAAAATTATTGGTTTATGGTTTTCCGAAGATTTCCTTGCTATATTCAACACAATAATATGGATTGTGGAGCAACGTGTTTGCATATGATTTGTTCTTTTTGGGGGCAAAAATACCAACTTGAATATATACGAACTTTGTGTAATCAAACAAAACAAGGCGTTTCATTATTGGGTATTCAGGAAGCGGCAAAATCTCTCGGTTTCAACGCATTCGGAATAAAATGCTCGTTGGGCGAATTACAAGAAATTCCATGTCCCAGTATTTTACACTGGAATCAATCTCATTTCGTTGTGCTATATAAGACACGTAAAATGAAAGATCACATCTCATATTATATCTCAGACCCTATTGGATATAGATTTAAATATACTGATAGCGAACTTCGTAGATGTTGGCTAAATCAAGAATCTCAAATGGGAATGGTATTATGTTTAGAACCAACTCCTTCATTTTATACCATGAATAAACCAGGTATGAAAAATGCGACTAGCCTCAAATGGTTGTTCAAACATCTAAGTCGTTTCAAATACCAAGTTATCAATATGATAGTTGGTATGCTTTTTTGCGCATTATTAATATTACTTTTCCCATTTCTTACCCAATCAATTGTTGATTATGGAGTAAATAATAAAAGCATAAGTTTTGTTGTTACAATTTTAATTGCTCAATTAGTCTTAATAATTAGCTCTAATTTAGTTGAATTTATACGCAATTGGTTGCTTCTTCACATCGGAGTGAAAATGAACATATCAATTATTTCTGAATTTATTTTGAAATTAACAAAACTTCCTATTGCATTCTTTGATTCAAGAATGACCGGTGATATTATCCAAAGAATAGGTGATCACACTCGCATTAAGGATTTCTTGACCGACGCTAGTTTGAATTTTGTCTTTTCATTAATCACAATCGGTGTTTTTGGAATTGTACTTTTGATGTACAACAAACTGGTGTTTATCATTTTTTTCATTGGAAGTGCATTGTATCTGTTGTGGATTACATTCTTTCTTCGGAAACGTGCACTACTAGATAATAAGATGTTTGCTCAGAATGCAGCAACCCAAAGCAATGTATTTGAATTGATATATGGGATGCAGGAAATTAAACTTAACGGCTGCGAGAATCAGAAAAGATGGGATTGGGAACGCATTCAGGCAAACATATATAAATTACTTGAAAAAGGGTTAGCATTGGCCCAATATCAAGCTTCTGGAGCAATTATTATTAATCAAATTAAAAATGCCATAATAACGGCATTAGTGGCAGCATATACAATTAATGGCGAGATGACAATTGGTATGTTGATTGCGATACAGTTTATAGTAGGACAATTAAACAGCCCTATTGAGCAGTTCGTGACGTTTATACGCAAATTTCAAGATGCCAAATTAAGTGCTCAAAGGCTAAACGATATTTATCAAATGCAAAATGAAACTCCAGACAATGAGGATTGTATAAAAACTATTAATAGTGATTCTATTACATTCTCAAATGTATATTATAAATATGACAAACTTTCAGAGGTGGATGTTATAAAAGGTATTTCTGTTACGATTCCCAAAGGCAAATGTTCTGCTATTGTCGGTTTAAGCGGAAGTGGAAAAACGACCTTAATAAAGATGATATTAGGATTCTATGAACCAGATAGAGGAGATATTCGTGTAGGCAATGATAGCCTCAGAAAAATCAATATTACGGAGTGGCGAAAGAAATGTGGGGTAGTCATGCAGGATGGATATATCTTTTCTGACACCATCGCATCGAATATTGCCCCCGGAAATGTATCAGATATTGATATGGATAAGGTCAAGGAAGCTGCAAAAATAGCAAATATTGATAATTTTATTGATACTTTACCAGAAGGATATCAAACAAAAATAGGAAGTGAAGGAAAGGGGTTAAGCATGGGACAACGCCAACGAATACTAATTGCAAGAGCTGTATATAAGAATCCGGATTATATACTGCTCGATGAAGCAACAAACTCTTTAGATGCCAACAATGAGAAGGCGATTATGAATTCTCTTAATAAATTTTTGGTTGGAAAAACTTCTATTATTATCGCTCATCGACTTAGTACAGTGCGAAATGCTGACAACATTATCGTTCTTGATAATGGTGCTATCGCAGAGGAAGGATGTCATGATGAATTGATAAGCAAGAAGGGATTGTATTATTCTTTGGTAAAAAATCAATTAAATGTTTAAACTATGGAAAATATTCATTGTGATGAATTAGACAATATACTTAATTCTAAACTCCATTTTCTCGAGCGTTATGGAATATTTTTGGTGATTGCCATCTTATCTGCTTTATGTATGGCAGGATTCTGTATCGAACATGTTGAAAAAATAGACGCTTCGTCTTTGTCTAACATAGCAGCTAACAATAGTATAAAATATAAATTACAGCTAAATAATAGAGATGTTGCTATGTCGTTAGTGCGTCATAAATTTATCCTAAATGCTGGGAATAATGGAATTGCATGTGAAGGACTATCAATAATGTCTAATGATGAAAGTAATGTTGTCTCATTGGTGTTACAACCTATTTGTATTGCAGATACTACTGATCTCCGATATATTTCACTTTACTGTACAAATGATGATTTAAGCATCGAAATTCACCAAAGTTATTTTCAAATTGTGATAAGTCCAATGCTTAGTTTATTTAATAAAGATTAGTCTCTGAATATACTTAAGAATGGAACAACATAAGAAAATGAAACAAAATGGTGCAAGTCTAAAGAATTGCTCTGGCAATATAGAATTATGGAATCAATTAGGAGAAATGTATTCGTTACTTATGAGATGGAGACCAGTGATAATCGTAGCCATATTTTTGACACTATTATTAGTTGTCTGCTTCATGCCTTATCCTCATTCACAAGGAGAAAGTATTTTGCAACATATTTTACTGATGTAATTTTGCATCTTATGCAATATAATCCGGATTTATCGCCTAACCCAGTTGTAGGTGATGAATCCGGGATTATTAAGTTGTCTAATTTGTAGGTTATTATTTCTATCTTTTCTCGCTCGATACGAAATCCGATGCGTGGGTATCAGGAATAAAGAAACTCGATATACCATTTCCTCAGTTATCAGAACTTAGCGGATGGAAGGGAGAATATCATAAGAAATATGGCATTAAAACCATTCCTGCAAACCTGCTTATCGACCCTAATGGCAGGATTATAGCCTGTGATCTCCGTGCCGCCAAGCTATCTTCTACACTCGAAAAGATATTTGAAAATAAATGATTCGGGAACTATGGCATCACAATAGAGTCGTATAGCATTACGAGACTTCGCCCAAGGGAGTTTTTGGAGAAGTGGAGTTTAGACATGTAAATCATAATATTGCAAACAGTGCAAAGCAAGGTTTTTCAGACTCTTGCGTTATAATAATATAGACAAAAAAACAAGGAATATGAAACTAATAAAGTCATTAATTGCTACTATTGCGTTAGCACTCTTCGCATTTACATCCTGTGATAAGGATGAATTAGAAATCTCAAAAGAGAATGTCTTAGGTCAATGGGAAGAAGACTATTCTAATTATCCCTACTATGCCCCAGAAGGCGGAGTGACATACACCTTCAACTCAAACGGCACTGTAGATGTCCATTACTATGATGTATTTGCAGGCGATCACGATGTTCAAAGAACATACACTGTCTGGTCTTTGGAAACACTATCCGGAATAGAAAATGACGTGCTGTCTTTTGATTCGCACATGTCCGATTTC
>JAGHSE010000292.1 GCA_018066015.1 Candidatus Colivivens equi | reverse complement strand
GCATGTCAGTCGGAAACGGATAGAGGAAGAAGCGGTTGGCATCACTGAGCGAGAACATAGACCGTAATCAGTTCAGGAGCACAAGTGCCCGATAGACTTCAAGCGGCATATCCCCACTCATGTGTACTACGACTCCGTTGGGATAGCAAATCTCGCACAGGCAGCCTGACGATGGCTGTGTATGATTGGGATTTGTCCTGTTCCGCATAGTGATCTTGCCGTCCTTCTGGGTGACATTCACAGGAAGGAAACTACCGTCAGCCTTCTGTAGTTCATACCTCGGCTCTTGGATAACACGCTTCTTCCAGTAGTAGAAACAACTCTCTGGAATTCCTTCGTTGAAGCAGAAGTCCCGAATACTAAGTCCGCTTTCCGTGAAGCGGGCATACACTTTTTCAAATTCGTCTTTTGTCCACGTCATAATATTATTGTTTTTGGCGCGGCAAAGATACAACGAAAAACCTAGCTGAGCAACACGGGGTTCAGCGAATACTTACTTTGGGCATATAGTCTCTAGATTACCAACTACTCTTCTAACTTGTCATCACAATAACAGGTATGTCTTTTGATACTGATCCATGAATAAACGTCTTCACTTGCTCATAATATTCTGATTTTGTATATACTGTACGAAGCAAATCTACTGGCATATAAAAGTTTCTGTAGTCATTACAGACTGATTACTCTAATCTTAGAGGGAATGCAGGTCTTGATAAATATGACATAAATTCTTGCAAATAGGCTTGTGCATAAGGATCTTTTAAACGCATCACTCTCGATATCTTAAAGTCGACTTTATGCTCAGAAAGGACTGGCGCTTTTAGAAAACCACCTTTGCACTGGGGATTCCTAAAACTGTTCATAATACTATCATGCACAGCACCAAGAGCCTTTTTAGACTCTTCTGTATCTAATGCTCTATACTTATCTAAGAATCCCTTCACATAGTTACGGATAATATCATATCGAGCTGCCATGTTAGGACGAATATTGGGATATGGTTCCTCTAGTTCTATATCGCAAATGGCTTCGCCTGTCCTACTATACGATACCAAATCAAGTATTGAAGATGATACCAACTTGCAAGCAGCATACCTTATCATCATTTTATCTGAATCAATTTCAATTGGACGAGTAAATGATTTGCCCTCCTTTAAAGATTCAATTGGAATAAGATATAGATAATCACCTGCTTTTCTTTTTCCGACTTCATGGTCAGCCCCTCTTATCTCGAGATTACATGGTTGACATAAAAGGATGTACAGTCTTTTTCCTATTTTGAATATATCACCATTCGATATGGGACTATAAATTTTATTGATAAAAATACCCTGAGCAAATTGCTCTTTCGACATTATCTCCTTTGCCAATTCTGTGTTATCTGGCAACTCCTGTGGACATATATTTTTGATAGAGCGCAACAATTCAAACTGTTTTTGAATTGTAGTGTACATATCTTCCGTAAGTTGGTCTTCCAATTTGGATTCAAGTACAGAGATTCCGACTCTATGCATTGTTTCATATTCCCAACAGCCCTCTTTTGATGACTCTGCCATAATTACCTTATCAAACGAAGCTGGATCTATTGTATTAAAATAATCTTTAATGCTCGATACGGCGTTGGTGCACATAGTTATATAAGATTCTTTGATTTGTGAAATCTGGCTCAGCCAAATAACGTTCCTAATGCCAGGTAGCAGATGTTCACAATCGCCCTCAGAGACTCGCCTTTTGGATAATGGATATACATTCTTCGTTTTCTCACCATTCTTCCATTGATCTATTTCATCTTCTATACTAAATTTGTCTGAAAACAGACCGCAAGACACCCACTCTTGGTCTTTAAAAGAGCTTAGCAGTCTCAACCCGCTATCAGGATCAGTTTCATCAAGATACTTATCCATCAAAATTAACAGCTGATTGTTTTCCGATGGACTGTATCCTTTCGTTTCTACATATTGATGTGTAAACTCAGAGGGAGTAATACATGTCAGAATTCCATCTGGTAATACCTCACTGAGTTTCTGCTCTATTATATTAGCAATTCTCTCTATGTGATTAGTCGCTATGAAAGTATCGAATTCTTCATTCGTTGCATTAGCCATCCATTTTTCAAGTTCCTTAAGTGCAATTTCTACACTTACCTCTACAGGAAAAGGCCATTTTACATCTTCCTTTCCAAAGTTGTCTCTAAGGAATCCAAAAAGACTATCCTTATAAACATCCCTTTCAAACTCATTATCCACATAAAGGACCTTTTTTATATTCTTATGTTCAAAAAGGTTGTGTATATTCTCAGCGATTGTGGCCATATTATTCTAAAATTACTTCGTTAAAGTTCAATGAAAATCTGTACCTGTTACCATAAATATTCAAGCTGTCGTCCAAGACAATATCGCACTTGTAAGTATCAAGAAGTTGTCTGATAATAAATAGCCCCAACCCGCGTCCTTCTCCACGTGGCTTACGTGTCACGAAAGGTTCAAATAGCGTGTTTGAAACAGAGTTATCAATGCCATCACCATTATCTTCAAAATACACCCATGGACTATCCACTCGTATCATGATGCATGGCTTTTGTTCTTTAGACTCTTTCTTGTTTATAAGCCAGTATATCGAGTTATTAATCAGATTATCGAAAATCTGCATAAATCGTCCCTTGTTGAACATAATCGAGAAATCCTTTTCATCCTCTATTACGATATCGATATCATATTTTTTGAATCTGTCTTCGTAATATGGAATCTCTTCATTTTTCAAGAGACTCACAATACTAAAAGTATCACATACCTCTCTGTTATATTTCAGGGATGGTTCTAAATGGCGCATCTGGGATCGCAGCGAGGTTACAACGGAGTTTATAAAATCAACCAAACCATATAATTGGTTCTTAGTTAACTCGACATTATCCTTTAATTGCTTATTCAAATCCTCACCCTTCGCTAGCAATCTGTTTGAAATCTGACTGAGGTCATGAGTCACCATTTCTGATATAAGGCCCAACGATGCTAACTCAGAAAAATCGTTTAGTTGTGCTTCCAGTGCAGAAAGTTTTGGTTCAATCACAATTAATGCCTCATTAAGTGAATTTGAATTACTCAAAACCTCATTGGCCTGAGATAATACTGCGCGCGATTCGGATAATATTTGCGACACTTCAGTTAATGTCTGGCGCAAAAGGTCACTTTCAGGTGTGTCAAACAAAGAATTCTCCTGAGATCTCACTACTATACTGATTTTTTTCTCAATGATAACGAATTTGTTTTGAACCTCCTTGTAAGCCTTTTGGGTATCTAATCCTTTTTGAGCCTGTTCGCTGATAGCCTTAAACGCTTGAGTCATTGTTTTCACTTTTTTATTATCAGAAACAAGGGATTTCTTAAAGTCTGCATAACAACGTCGAAGATTTTCCATTATTTCTGCATAACGGTCTACTACCGCTTGCATTAAGATACAAAAATTCAGATAGTAACCATTTTCAATCAAACCCTCTCGGTCTGTTTTATCTTTTAGATTACAATTTACAGCCTCGTCAATAGCTACATATCCAACAACGTTACCTGGTCTTAACCCATAGTAAGATGAGCCACCGGTTTGCCCTTGACCTAATTGCAGCCAGTCATTATTATTGATACCATAAGGACGTACAGCAAAACCATTACGATAAATTTTTATTCCGGTTTGAGACTGTACAAAACTCTTGTACTCCTTGAAGTTTTTATATAATTCGTTCCACCAGTCGCCTTCTTTATCCTGGGCTCCAAAATAAAATTCCTGAATACGACCCTTGAAATCACCAGGGTCGTCAATCTGGAATTCTGTATATGAAGCTGTATTTAAACGATCAAGTGATATGTGGTAATCAGCCTGAAGCCAATAAGTGTCATCTGCTTTTTGAAATGCTTTACCTCTACCTTTGGAATCTTGGAATAGGTATTGCTCAAAACGCTTGCCATTATCAGGTAGTATAATACTTTTATACGTTTCATAATCATTACCTATCAATTTTCTCAAATGCACATTGACATGAACATTCAAGAATCCTTTCTCATAAGCAAAGTTAATGTCACAAAGATTTAATTGCTCTAGTTTACTAATCTCCTGTGAAATATCTATTATTTCCCCATCGATGGTGAGGTAAATATTAAAGGGCTTCAATTCTTTATATGGCGCAATAATCTGGCAAAGCGCACCTTTTAACCTCTCCAATTCAGCACCTTTCCAGCATCCAGGATTAACAAGATCCATAAGAACCATCTTCGTACCGCTACTTTTGGAGGATACGACGGGATTAAAATCGACATTAACGTCACTCAGACGTTCCACCTTATCAAAGTCACTCCATTTGAATCCTACATGGAAAGCCTCTGAATCTTGCTTCTTAGTAAAAATCTCACATCGGTTTGCCAGACGCTGCGTACTTAAACGACCTAAACCCTTATCTCCAAGAGGTGTCCTTCCTTTTGGAGTTTTCGGTTTGACACCGTTTTCTGCACGTTTTTTCGAATAGGATATAATCAGCCACGACTTTAGCAAAGTCTCTTCATCCATACCAAAGCCGTTGTCCTCTACAACTATATACCCTTTATGGTCTTCACTAATAACATTCGAGTCTTGATATATACCAGTAGTATTTATCTCTATGTTAACGTAAGTGGCATCAGCATCATATGAATTCTTTATTAACTCCAACAATGCTGTTACATTATCCGAAACCAACTCTGCTCCAAGTTGCCTGATGACATGAGGATTTATGTCGAACTGTGCTTTTCCCATTATCTCATTCTTTATGGAATATTAAAATAACTTCCTTCTCCATCGTTTTGGAGAAGTTGTTCTTTCTGGGCTGTTTTTTGTTTAATATCTGACGTTCGGCTCTAAAGAAGAGTGAATATCCACGATATTGCATAAGGTCTTGCAATACCTCTGCGTTAGGGACCTCCCTTCCTCCTACAAACCTATTGCCTATTGTCCAGATGAAGAACGCATCATTACTCATTGCATTCACAATATGATCCAGGCTATCGTCAAAATCGATTATGAAAGCAAGAGTCTTATTGTATTTAGGCTTCTCATTGTCAGGAATTGTTTCAATAAAATTCCTCGCACTTTTCGATTTTTTAAAGAGTACAGAAGATTTTTCTGACATTTTCCTACGGTCAATCCTACCACCTAAACTAAGTCGATCTATTTCCTGTGTAGTCTTTATGTAGTCATAGGGACAGCTCACATCCGCTGGATCTATCCATTGCAGGGGCAGATACGATGACTGACCATAAGTAACAGTAGTATGATTGTCTCCATACGGAGGTGACGAAACAAGAAGGTTAAACTTATTGTCAGTCTCTATTTTTTGCTGAGTATCACCCCAAACAATCTCTCTGTTTCCCCTAAAATCAAAGTTATCAGCATGATGTTCCTGTTTCAATTTGCTTTTAAACAACACATAGTCATCAATACCTCGTTTTGAAATTGAAAAAAACTCTTTGATTACATCTACTTTTCGATGTGACAACTCATCTTCACTCCGTCTATGCAACTTAAAGGTAGATGTTCTGTCATTTGACCCCACTCTTATCGCCTCAGACATAAGCACCCAAAAGAAATAACGGATACTTTTATTCTCTATTGATTGGATGGCTCGTCTTATTTTTGAAAAAGAAATCTGGGCCTCACGTGTGAACCACTTATCCATACTACAAAAATGTATATCTATTGATTCACTCACGTCAGATGATATATGAGAAATGATTTTTAAGTATGCTTCCTTTAATTCAGCTTCATCATAAGCAGTGGTCTTTGCCTTTGATAATAGTACAGCGAATGGATTAATATCTTGTCCAAATACATCTAATCCAAATTCCATACAGGAAAGCAGGGATGTTCCCGAACCCATAAATGGATCAATGGCATTTTGGATATCACCAACAACGTCAGCAAAAACTTTGATGATGGCAGTCTGAGTAGCAGGAACCATCATTGCAGGATACATAAAAAGTCGATGCATATTTTCCCTGCGATCTGCATCTTCGCCATTAAGAGTACCTGTTGAACTAATTTCTGCAAGTCTCTTTAATAGTAATTCTTTTTTATCTTTTGTTATCATACTGACGTGTATTTTGATTATCTAATTCTATCAAAACCCTTCCCAATACAACTTATCGCTGAAACTGAGTTCGATGCCAGTTTCGTCGAAGAATCTGAGACTGTAGGCTTGACGAGTGGCGCGAACACGGGGGAAGCGCTCTGAAACCACTACATGGCAATAGACTTGGCGCACATCCGTCAGACTCACGCCTTGAGGTTCGAGTTTCTCGACGAAGACCTTTATGGTTT
>JAGHSE010000025.1 GCA_018066015.1 Candidatus Colivivens equi | reverse complement strand
TTTTTATGATTCAGGGGTAGATGATACTAAAAATATTTATTAGATCTGGAGAACCAAGCCGCATGACATGAACAATGTCTAGCATGTAAAAAAAGGTAGGAATTATTTCCTACCTTTAATTATAGCGCTAGTATGCTACTATGGTGTATGTTACAGAAGTAGTTCCTTCAAAGGAAATAGAAAATCAATGTGAAATTTTTGTTCTTGCTTTGTATGATAATGCATACCAATATTGATGGCCACATCCATTTCTGCAAGCAGAAATGCATCTTATTTGACTTTCTTCATAAGTTGTCCCAGCCACATGTCAACTGATTATAAACTCTTTTTTGAATAAAATGCCTTGTTTTTGTAAACTTAGCAACAGCTGCTGATCTGCATACGAAAAAGTACCATGTGAATTTTGTTCGATTTTAGTATCTAAAGTAACGACCGTTTCTTCTTCCTTAGTCCAAGTTCCAGGCACACCTTCGGTGGATACCTCATACTTGTAGGTGCCCTTTGCCGTAGGCAAAGTAGTAAGTACGCTTGATTGACCTAATTTTGCTACTTGGTTCTGTAAAGCGACAATTGCGTCGTTGACAGAGTCAACGAAATATTGGAGATAAGTCTTGCTATCTGACGTATCTGTAACATTTTCTGCAAAAACTGGTAAATATGAGCTATTTTCTGCGATAAAACTGATGCTTCCTGTAATATAATCACTTGAGGATGAGATACTAACTTCATACTCAGCTTCACCAGAACCTGATCCATAAAGGACACAAGTTGTATTGTTGAATGCTTCAGTGTATGGCATATTACCACCAGTCTTAATATTGATTGGAAGTTGATATGGAACGAAATCAGTATTTTCTTTTCCTGTGACATAATACATTAACATATATTGAAGTCCAGTAAGATTTGTAATAACTGTATTACTTGTTGTTGAAACTAAGAATTCAAGACATGCTGCGTTGAGTGTAACTGCTTGGTCAAGAACAATAGCTGTGTTTGTTGCGGAAGTTGCGTTAACACAAATTGTTTTAATATAACCAGAAGGAACACCTGTGCTTGTAACGCCCTTGTATTCTCTAATATATAATCTGTAGCCTGCTGGAACTTTTGCGTAAAGTTGTCTGTAGTAAGCTCTGATATATTGTCTCTTACTGTTTCCGTAAGGTCCGAGAGCCTTTCCAGATGTAACTGCAGTACCAGCTGCTAATGTGTCGAGTGATGGTTTGTATCTTGCATAAACATTTGCTTCTGTGATAATTGCAGTAGTTGTGTTCAAGCTGAATGCGTCATCACCTGCTTCTGTAACGTCAATGACAACAAATTCATCGAGAGTATCTGTTGTACCATCTGCTGTTCTGTAATAATATGTTGTACCAGCTGCATATGTTGTTGCACTTGTATATTTATTTGTAGTAGAATCTAAAGTGAACAATGCACCTTTTGCTGATAATTCTGATGCGAATGAAGCTGCATCGACAACTGCTGTATCTTCTGTGTAAGTATATCCAACTGCTGAAGTGCTGCTACCATCTTGAATAATGCTAAGACCTGTTGTGATCAAGTCACTGTTCATAATATGTGTTTGAGCATTTTGTGCAACCGCCCATGTTGGTGTGACGAAAGCATAGAAAATTTTGCTTGTGTCAGTATTTGCGGAATCTGCTGTTGGTGTTGCTGTACCAGAGATTGCTGTTGTATTATTGTAAAGTCCCATTAAGCTTGGAGCCAATGCTTTTTGAGCTATATCCAAACGTGGAACACATGTAAATTTAGCAATTAACAAATATTTGTGATTTGCTTGAATTGTTGCTTTATAAGCGTTGCTGCTTACTGTGCTTAAAGATGTTCCATAAGCAAAACCTGAACCATTCTTTGATGGAGCATAGTAGTAAGCACCTGCTTGTAAGTCGATGTAAGTATCACGAGCATTTAATAAGTTTGAAACCATGTTTTCGTAGTTACATGCTTCAATATTACAAATGTTCTTTCCTGGATATGCAACTGCTTTAATATGACAATTACTATTAGTTCCAGTAACGTGAACTTTGATTTTATTACCTGGTTTGAGGCCTGGGATATCTTCAAGTCTTACATAAGCATTTGAAGTTACACCCATTTTAACTATTTTGATGGAATCAGTTTTGATTCCAGAATCTTTAATATCACCTGAATCTGTGCCACCTTCGATGATGTGACCTGGGGTAATTTCTCCTTCGGTTTGGACATCACCAGACGCACTAATTTCTCCTGTGTCAGGATCAATTGTAATATTATGTCCAGCAACTAATTTATCTTGTTTTGCTGCAAGGCCTGCGTTTACATCGGCTTTCAATGCATATGCAGATAAATCAATTTCTGGCATGTTATTAATTTTTTCCCAATCATTGTTTACCCAAACATATTTATCATACATGTATTGTGAAGAACCACTTGTACGTGCAACTAAATAAAGTGTTTGTGGGTTTTGATCAGTGAGAGGGAGTGAACTAACCGTTGTAATGACAGTAATAGCTGTACCATTAATAACAGGTGCATCTGGATTACTTCTATCAATAGTAATATTAGTACCTGGAATTAATAAAGTTTCTTTGCCACTAAGAGCTCTGTCAATTTCAGTTCTATTATAAGTTTCTGATTTATTATAGACGTCAGAGCTGTTAGCTTTTTGTCCAATAACTTCTTGTAATGAATTACGAATTTCATTAACTTCGGCTTTGGTATAGCTATCAGTAGAGGTTAGTAATGTTCCACCACCAGCTGTCGCGTTTTTGACGGCAGAAACTGCATCATCAATAACCGCACCAGTGTGTATGGATTTATATGTAC
>JAGHSE010000254.1 GCA_018066015.1 Candidatus Colivivens equi | reverse complement strand
TTATGATACATATTATTTGAACAGCGGAGGTATTGAATTCAAACCAGACCCAGAAGACCCACTCAAGGGAACTATTGATTTGACATATAATTACTTGCAGTTCCTTGATGTAACAGCTTCAGGTGATTATAAATACTATGTTCTTCTCGATGGTAATCTCTCAAACGGACCTATCAAGGTGACATTCTCAGAAGACGGCACAATGAAACTCGGCGAATTCTGTATTGGAACTGGCACATTCATGGGAACAGAACCTAACGCATTAGTGACATGGTACACTTCGCTCACAGCCGTTCCAAATTACCCTTTTCCTGTTATTGAGACCCCAGTCACTGGTGTGACACTTGACAAGACCGAGGTTGAGATGTCCGTACTCGAGACGCTGATACTGACTGCGACCGTTGTTCCAGATAATGCAACGTATAAAACCGTCACATGGTCAAGCGATAATACAGCTGTCGCAACAGTGGACAACAATGGAGTTGTGACCACTGTGATGTCAGGCACTGCCCTCATCACCGCCACTGCCACTAACGGCACCGATGACCCTACCGACGACAAAACTGCCACATGCTCCGTAACTGTCAATGACAAATGCGAACTGAAGTACGGTCACCAATATTCCACTGATATTGATCTTAAGGTTAAAGATTTCTCATATACTTTCCCATTCTATCCAAATGTATGGAACTGTTGGTTCGTGCCATTTGAGATTACGACAGACGAACTCGATGCCAAGGACTTCACCGCCGCCTACATAGCCGGTGTGCGCCAGTATGAAAAGGATGCGGAAGGCAACATAACTACTCAGGTGGATATCATCAAGATAACTAACGGCAAACTCCGTGCAGGAACACCTTATCTGATAAAGCAGGAAAGTGATGCAACGGAACCATTGATAGCTGAGTTCAATAAGACGGGCACGACACTTAAAAAGAGCAGCGATGTGAATAACATACATACGGAAACGGCAACTGCCAAGTATGATTTCATCGGCACATACAGTGAAATAGCAAATAAAGATGCAAAAGCAGACTACATTCTTGGCAGCAATGGAGCGTTTGTACACCCATCAAGTCCTATCTATCCAATGAACTGGTATATGAAGGTAACACCAAAGGGTGATGTATATGATGATTTGTCAACATCAACTCAGTCAAAGGCCTTCATAATCAATGTGATTGGCGAGGAAGACGAGACAACTGGCATCCGAACCCTCTATACTGCGGAGAAACAGGTAAAAGAAGTGTATGACCTCAGCGGCCGTCGCATTGATTCGCCGAAGAAGGGGCAGATTAATATCATAAACGGAAAGAAAATACTGGTGAAATAATTTGAATGGATTATGAAGAAAATTTATCAAGAGCCAAAGATAGAGGTCGTGAGAGTGAGACATCATCAAATGATTTGCTCATCACCGACTGATCCAGATGTGGAGAGTTTGGACATAACTGATGACGAAGAGGATATTTTGCAACCGATATAGAAAGACATACATCTCACAGGAAAATGGGCGGTTAGTCAATTGTGGCTGACCGCCTTTTTCTTTGAAGATTGGTGTTTATAAACCTGCCCACTGAGGAAATTCTCTCATATAATCGGTACTCTTCCTACCTGTACTCGTTCAATCAATGCTCGTCAAGATAAATATTTTTCAATTTCCCATGTAGAAAACGCCAGTTCAAATAATAGATTTGCCAAGTGATAATTCTCATGTGCCTTATGTCATCCTTAACTAAAGAAACTTGTCATTCTGTTGACTGCATCAATCTTTGTGTCCATAACCACGTCAGCATAAACCTGAGTGCTCTTGATGTCGGTATGTCCCATGAGTTTACCAACCGTAAAGAGGTCACCGCCCGCTGTGAGGGTGAGGACTGAAAAAATTTGATAACGACTATTTCCGTTTTGGAGGGGTGCCGTTATCAAACTTGTTGGTTACCTTTTAGTCAAATTAAGTTTCACGCAGAGAGACGCAAAGAGTCTTTAGTTCAAAGAATAAAATTTACGGTTAAATTCACGGGTAATTTACGGGCATTTCGTTTAAAAATCAAATATATATCTAATGCCTACGGCGTAATTTCGCAAATTTTCGTGTATTTCGTGGTAAAAAACTCTGCGTCTCTCTGCAATCTCTGCAAAGTCTCAGTGCACATCGTAGATGGGCGAGATTGAGTTATAAAAGTAATTATTCAAACCTGTTTGTAATAAGGACTTTAATAACTCAATCGTACCAGCAAAGCTGGCTGAGACGCCTCTGCGTGAGGAACCAAAAGCTGATTATGACAAAATCAGGGGATAGGCGAGTATTGGATTGCGTGCGGCTGTGGTTTCGTCGGGACGTGTGATAGGAGCAGTGTGAGGGGCAGTGTGGAGAATTGCTGGACTTTCTGCGGCTTCGTCTGCAATGACGCGCATCACTTTTATGAACTCGTCAATAGTTTCCTTTGACTCGGTTTCTGTAGGTTCTATCATCAGTGCCTGATGGAAGAGTAGTGGGAAATAGATTGTTGGAGCATGGAACCCAAAGTCTAACAAGCGTTTTGCTACATCAAGTGTGGTGGCTCCGTGAACATCATCATGTGCTCCATCATTGATAAGACCATCAAATACAAATTCGTGCTTACATACTGAAGGTATCGGGAGTTTGTATTTATCTTTAAGACTTTCCTTGATATAATTTGCATTAAGTGTAGCTAGTGGACCTACCATCTTGACATTCTGACGTCCGAGCATAAGTATATATGTGTAAGCACGGAGTATGACTGCAAAATTACCATTGAAGGCGGATACTCGTGTAGAGAGGTACGGAACTAACTTTTCGCTTACACCTACAGGCCCGCTTCCTGGTCCACCACCTCCATGAGGTGTAGAGAATGTCTTGTGGAGATTAAGATGCATAACATCAAATCCCATGTCGCCAGGGCGAACCTTACCAACAAGTGGATTCATATTTGCTCCATCATAATAGAGCAAGCCACCAGCTTCGTGAACGAGTGTGGCTATTTCTTTGATATCACGTTCAAAGAGTCCTAAGGTATTAGGATTAGTCATCATAATGCCCGCAACTTCATCAGTAAGCAAAGGACGAAGATCGTTGACATCTACCAAACCAGCAGCATTAGACTTGACTTCTACTATTTCTAATCCACACACTGCAGCGGAAGCAGGATTGGTGCCGTGAGCACTATCAGGGACAATTATCTTTGTGCGCTTGAAGTCTCCACGACTCATGTGGTATGAACGAATGAGCATCAGTCCTGTTAATTCACCATGAGCACCGGCACATGGCAGGAAGG
This sequence comes from Candidatus Colivivens equi, assembly GCA_018066015.1. GTDB lineage: Bacteria > Bacteroidota > Bacteroidia > Bacteroidales > Bacteroidaceae > Colivivens > Colivivens equi. The sequence continues at coordinate 7,058 of JAGHSE010000254.1, read as the reverse complement.
TAAATTGTTTCATACCGGTAATGGCAGCTAGAGACTTGTCCATTTGGTTATATATTTCACTCACACCCTTAATGGTTCTTTCAGGTTGCAGTGGATGTATATTCTGAAAGACTGGCATTGATGCTATTTCCTCATTGATTTTTGGGTTGTACTTCATAGTGCAACTCCCAAGTGGGTAGAAGCCTGTATCAACTCCAAAGTTCATTTGTGAGAGATTTGTGTAGTGGCGCACTACATCAACTTCAGACACTTCTGGCAACTCTACACTCTTATTGCGAAGTAATTGAGAAGGTATTACTTCACTTAACTTATTACTCTTAGCTTTTTCAGATAAGCATTTTTGAGTTGATGAATATCCTATTCTGCCAGGTTTGCTTAGTTCAAATATCAGTTTATCGTAGTATTTCATAGTTGCGCCTCCTTTATTACCTTAATTAGAGAATCAATTTCATCCTGAGTGCGTTTTTCAGTAGCACAGAAACTTACGAACCCTTCAGAAGTCTGGAGTGCTGCAAAGAATCCTGCATCAATGAGAGTCTGTTGCAAGGCCTCAACATTGCAGAGAGGTTTGAGTACAAATTCTTTAAGGAAAGGCGCATCATATGCTTTTGTGAATTTACCTGTCTTTATCAGTTCGTCATACAGATAATGAGCATTTGCGAAACTCTGTTCGTTGACTTCTTTCAATCCCTGAGGTCCCAAAAGAGCACAATAAACAGTAACCCACAAAGCCATAAGAGATTCGTTAGAACAGATATTACTAGTAGCCTTTTCGCGACGAATATGTTGTTCACGAGCTTGTAGAGTAAGTACGAAAGCACGTCTGCCCTCGGTATCGACAGTCTGTCCTACGATACGTCCAGGTAATTTTCTCATGTGCTCCTGACGACATGCCATAAATCCCACATAAGGTCCTCCGTAACAAAGAGGAATACCTAAAGTCTGCCCGTCACCTACAGCTATGTCAGCCCCCCATTCAGCAGGAGTGCGGAGTACGGCAAGACTGGATGGGTCGCAATATAAGGTAAGCAAAGCCTTCTTGGCATGAAGGATATCGGCAAAACCTTCAAGATTTTCTATGATACCATATCTATTCACACTTGGTATGATTGCCCCGGCAATATTATTCTGAGAGTCAGTAAGCAATGAAGAAAGTGAGTCCTTGTCGGTCTGACCATCCTTTGCAGAAATCATCAGAATGTTTGTTCCGTAGAACTTGGCATAAGTCTGTATTACCTCAATGACATTTGGTAAAAGAGTCTCGCTTAGGAGAATGGTATTACTCTTGCGCACACTTGCAATCATCATTCGCATAGCCTCAGCTGCTGATGTAGCCCCATCATACATAGATGCATTGCTAACATCAAGTCCTGTAAGACGGCATATCATACTCTGATACTCAAATATGTAGCGAAGGGTTCCTTGTGAAATCTCACACTGATATGGTGTGTAAGCAGTAAGAAATTCACTGCGCTGAGTGATGTATGGAATGACAGACGGAGTGTAGTGGTCATAAGCCCCAGCTCCTACAAAACAAGTAAGACTGCAGTTCTTGGAAGCAAGACCATTGAAGTAGTTTCGTACTTCCTGTTCGGACATTGCATCAGGGAGTTCATATTCACCTTTATATATATAATCATTAGGAACATCACAGTAGAGGTCGTCCATTGACTTAACACCAATGCGCGATAACATCTGCTGAATATCCTCATCTGTATGAGGAAAATAGCAAAAACCGTTCATGTAGATTATTTATTAGTAAATTCTGAATATGCAGTTGCGTCCATGAGTTCGTCAACTTCAGCAGGATTGCTCATCTGAACCTTGATAATCCAGTTTTCGTAAGCATCTTGATTGACAAGTTCTGGTGAGTCAACAACAGCGTCATTGACTTCAACAACAGTTCCGCTAACTGGACAAATAAGGTCGCTTGAGGCCTTTACACTTTCAAGAGCACCAAATTCTTCTCCTTGAGCAAATTCGTCATCAATATCAGGAGCATCAACATAAGTAATATCACCCATTTCTGCTTGTGCAAAATCTGAAACGCCAATAATTGCGATATTGCCATCAACTTTGACCCATTCGTGTGACTCACTAAAACGGAGTCCTTCAATAACTTTTGACATAGTAATTTTTGTTTTATGTTTTATTTCTTATAATTTGTCTGATAGAAACGCTTTTTTACTACCACACCAGGGAATGTCTTCTTACGAATATGGATCCACAGAGGTGTGCCAAGTTTGGAATAGTCACTATTGACAAGAGCAAAACAGATACTTTTGTCAAGTGAAATGCTGTGATAACCAGTAGTCACAACACCAACTTCAGTACCGTCTTCAAGTTCTACTGGATAACCTGCGCGAGGAATAGCCTTGTCTGCTATTTCAATACCAACAAGTTTTTTGGCTGTTCCGTTCGTTTTTTGATTTACCAGTGCTTCTTTTCCTATAAAATTCTCTTTGTCGAGTTTACAGAACATACTAAGTCCAGCCATCACTGGAGAAATATCGGCTGAGAGTTCGTCACCATACAGAGGCAGTCCTGCTTCGAAACGGAGGGTATCTCTACACCCAAGTCCACATGGAGCAACACCAATCTTAAGTAATGATTTCCAAAGCGAAACGGTATCAACAGTTGTTGCATACACTTCAAATCCGTCTTCCCCCGTATAACCTGTGCGAGAAATGATATATTCGCCTTCTTGAAAGAACTCATAAAAACCAAGCAAAGATGACTTCTCTGCTAATTGAGGAAGAACTTTTCCTAAAGTCTCTTCTGCCTTGGGACCCTGAATGGCAATCTGTCCCCATCTTTCACTTTGATTGTCAATACAGACATCAAAACTTTCAGACTGGTTTATCATCCACTCGTAGTCCTTGTCAATGTTAGCAGCATTGACTACGAGAAGAAACTTATCAGCATATTTATACACTAAAAGGTCATCAACAACTCCTCCGTCTGGATAACACATCATGCCATAAAGGATTTTGCCAGATACCATATCTACTACATCATTTGTGAAGATATGATTAACAAATTTTTCGGCATCAGTACCTGAAATAAATATTTCACCCATGTGAGAAACATCAAACATTCCCACTTCCTTACGCACTGCAAGGTGCTCGGGTGTAATACCTTCATACTGAATTGGCATATCGAAACCAGCAAACGGACTCATCTTTGCTCCTAACGCTATGTGTTCATCATGAAGACACGTTGACTTAATATTTTCTTCCATAATTTTTATACTTAATAATTAAGAATTCAGTTACTGCATTTTCTGGTACCTCACGCAGAGTTTTTTTTACCACGGTGGAATGACTGAATGTCATTCTGCTTGCGACGAAGAGAGGTTTATCTCTCCCGAGGAGTGCCGAAGGCCCTACACGAAAATTTGCGAAAATTCAATATTTTACTATATAGAAATTGAGCTCCTCCCTATCTGCATGCAAATTTAATAAAAAATGTGATATGCAACAAAGAAAACACCGATATTTATTTAACATCAACGATGACGTCAAGCACGAGTTTCAATGAACAAGTTTCACGCAGAGGCGACTCAGACAAAAACCTTTCTGGTTCCTCACGCAGAGAAAGCAGAGAGACGCAAAGAGTCTTTAGCTCAAAGAATAAAATTTACGATTAAATTTACGAGTAATTTACGGACATACATTTAAAATAAAATATATTGTAGTTCCTGATGCCTACGGCGTAACGCAAATTACCTCTAAGTTATCCGTGAATTATTTGCCTTGGTCAAATCGTACATTGATGCACGTAAGCGGAAAAGGATGCACCATCTGCTCAGAGGGCATTTACGTTTTAATATCAAATATATCTGATGCCTACGGCGTAACGTTACACCGTTATTTTTTTTGTCGTTGTCGTGAAAAATGCCTACCTTTGTGATATGATACGAATAACACTACCAGATACATCGCCTCGTAAGTTGGTTTTCTACCTCGCAATGGAGGAATATCTAGCCAGAAATATCAACAAGATTGCAAATGGTACGACAAAGGAATATTTTTTTCTTTGGAGAGTACCTCCAACTGTGATTTTTGGAAGAAATCAAGATATTGAAGCTGAAGTTAATTTGGAATATTGCAAGACTCATAACATTGAATTTTATCGTAGAAAGAGTGGCGGAGGGTGTGTGTATGCAGACTGGGGAAATATCATGACATCATACATCACAACAGATACCGAAGTGGATACTGTATTTCAGCGCTATCTTGACAAACTGGCATCAGCATTACAATCATTAGGATTTAATGCTGTAAAGACAGAGCATAACGATGTGTTGATTGACGGTAAGAAAGTGTCGGGAAATGCATTCTACAAGATGTCGCAAAGTAGCATCGTACATGGCACACTTCTCTTTGACGTTGACTTCAACGAAATGTCCCACTCCATTACTCCGTCAAAAGAGAAGCTCAATAGTCATGGAGTGAAATCAGTACGACAACGGGTTGTTAATCTCAAAGAAATAATTGACGCTACACACCAACAACCACCTCATTCACAATCACTCATTAGTTCGTTGGCGCTGAAAAACTATCTTGAATCTTATTTCCAAACAGAAACGATATGCCTTTCTGAACATGACATCAAGTTAATTGAGGACATAGAAAAAACATACCTAGACGAAGCATTCATTTACGGATCTTATCTTGTTCGACGAACAGGTTCTTTGTAATGCAAATTCACAGCATTTAATTCAATTGGGAGCCATACAGCCATATTTCCCCTCCCTCGGTGAGCCCAAGCATAGTATGGTATTAGAACAAGGTTTTCATCTACTACTTGCAAACGACCATCATTTCTAAAACGAAAACTCTGTGCATCAGTAATGAGTGTCTGTATTTCAGTTCCTTGAATACTAGTCTTACCAAGATTGAAATAAGGTTTCTGATTTAGTAAAATACCTAGAACGTCACATTTATTATCAGCCCATTCTGCGCAATAAACCAGCGGTCCTCGTTCTACACAAACTCGTCCTACGTCTGCTAATACATTTTCATCAGCTTTAACTATTCTGGCTTCCATATCAAAATGAATTGCGACCTTATCGCCCTTTTTCCATTTACGATTAATTACAATATAGCCGTTTTTCAGTTTACCACTTATAGGTTGTCCATTTACTAATATTTGGTAGTTTAATGATTTATTATCTGCATAAGTATAGAGTTGACTCGGAACGACTTGACCTCTGACCCAACCTGGAATACGAATATTTAGTGCAAATTCGCCAGATGCCTTTTTTACATTGATAGTAACATCACCATCCCAGGGATAGTTTGTAACTTGTTGAAGAATTACTTTCTTACCTTGAACCTTGGTTGTGAGTTCGTTGCCTAAAAATAGGTTCACGAACAAGTTTTCGCCTTCAATGGCATAGATATATTGTGGAAGAGAAGGTATAAAACGAGCAATATTAGAAGGACAACAAGCACATCCAAACCAAGCCTGACGTTCGTGTTGCCCCCTACTCTCCAGAGGATTAGGATAGAAGAACTTACCTCCATCAATAGAGATACCACTAAGTACACCATTGTATAATGTACGTTCAAGCGCATCATAATATTTACTCTCTCCATGAAGAAGGAAAAGTCGGTAATTAAGATACACTTGTGCAATAGCGGCACAGGTCTCACAATAAGCACTCATGTTGGGTAATTCATAGTTCGCGCCAAATGCTTCTCCATTAGAAGTAGAACCAACCCCTCCTGTGATATAATATTTCTTGCCAATAATATTCTCCCAAATGCGGTCAATTGCATTTATGTAACTCTTGTCCTGCGTGAGAGCAGCTACATCAGCCATACCTGCATACATATACCCAGCACGAACAGCATGACCTACTGCCTCATCTTGCTCCAGTACGGGTTTATGACTTTGCCCGTATGGATCAATCTTGTGTAGATATCCATCTTTATCATAGAGTCTGCCTCGACGATTTTCCCAAGAAGAATCTTGCTGACCTCGCTGGTCAAGGAAAAATTTTGCTTCGTCTAAATATTTCTTGTTTCCTGTTGCAATATAGAGTTTTGCGAGTCCCATTTCGGCAATCTGATGCCCTGGAACGACCTTTGCCTGACCAGATTGATTACCTACCTCACGACATACACAGTCTGCATACTTACAAGCAATATTGAGAAGGGTTGTCTTACCTGTTGCATTATAATGCGCAACGGCAGCTTCACATAGATGCCCTAGATTATAAAACTCATGAGAGAGGTCTTCTACTAACTGCCACCTCTTACTACCCGACCAATTATGTGGGGCAGATGGATTTTGCGTACGTGCTGTGTAGAGATAACCATCAGGTTCCTGAGCAGAAGCAATTATTGCTATCACACTATCACAATACTGGCTAATTGGGGTTCCATTAATCTTTGTATCAGGATATGTCTGCATAAGATAACTAGCACCTTCAAGTGTCTTATAAGGATCTGTATCGTCAAATGAAAAACCCATTGTTACTTTGAAGGTTTTACTTGGATTCTTAATATGCTCAGCTGCCTGCTCAAAATTCTTGTAACGATGTTCATCTTCACATTTTCTAAATGCCAAAGGTATTGTTACATCACGACTAGCCAGTATGCGTTGTCCCCAAAATGTTCCTGGAGTAACTTGAACACTTGTAAAAGGAACTTGAGTTATAGGATAACCATTACTATTCTGTTGAGCAAACAATGTGGCACTTGCTGCCAACATTGCAGATAAAATGATTGAGTGTTTCATATATGACAGATTAATGACTGTAGTTGCAAAGTTAATAAATAAGTTCACAGAACCAAAATGTTTCTATGTATAATTTAGGAATTTTAAGTTTCGTATGTATAACGATTACTATAAACTGGCGCCTGTGGCATGGTCTTTTATAACGTACATAAGTTTGCAGAGGCGAACTCAGCTTTTCAGTTTCAGTTCCTGCATTTTCTGCCTCACCTCAGCATAGATTAAGTAAACTTATCTCTGCATTCGGTTCGTTGAAAATTTGAAAACTTAATCTGTGATAGTAGGGACAAGCCCTACGGCACAGATTAAAA
>JAGHSE010000094.1 GCA_018066015.1 Candidatus Colivivens equi | reverse complement strand
TTTATATAGTATGAAAAAGGTATTTCTATTTATTTTTGCCATGTGCTTGTCTTTGATGGGTATGGCAATGTCATTGTGTGTTGCTGACTCAGAACCTGAAGACATAGTTGACGAAAGTGATTGGATTGACTGTACCGACAAGGTGGTTAATCCTAGTTTTGAATTAGGTAAGTCTGGATGGACTATCAACAAGGGAAAAATAGAGGTGAAGGGCAGTGGACCTTATGTGATTACTGCATATAATTACGCAGTGGATATTTGTCAGGTAATCAGCGGACTTGATGCCGGACACTATGTAGTGAAGGTACAAGCGTGTTCAAGGTATATGGATGGTCAAAGGGGTATTCAGGACTATGAGTCGCGTGTGAAAAACGGTCAGGCTATTCCAAACGAGGCTTATGTATATGCAAATGGGGTTCAAAAGAAGGTAAAGAATATATACGATGAGTCCTCCACTGAGTATGATTTCGCAAAGTTGAGTGGGCAAAAACCTGCTGATCTTACTATGTCTAATGGTGGTCAAATCCCATACAATTCTGCTAACTTCGTCATGGCTTTTGGTGCGGGAATGTATGAGAATGAATTAGAATGCACAGTGGGAAAAGATGGTTACATGGTGATTGGTATAAAAAATGAACTGAGCGGAATGGGATATAATCCTTATATAGCATATGACAATTTTAGACTGTATAAGGTAAGTGATTTTACTGACGAGGAGACTTCTGCAATTGAATTGTATGATTTGAATGCCGAAAAGGGGGATTATGTAGCTGTGTGTATGCCTTATGACGTGAAATCAGAATATTTCGGTCAGGTGTATAGAGTGGGGCAGATAGTTGACGGAATTGCTACGTTAGTACCTACAGAAGAGGTTGAAGCAGGTGAACCATGCGTGATTAGGTATTCAGGTGAAATTAACGTGAATGCTGATGTAGTACAGCCTGAATATTCTTTTCCAAAGACTGCTTTTTCATTGTGGAACAACACCATCATGGAGGGGAATTTTAATACTTTGTCGTGGACTGCAACTTCCTCAAACGGGAATAGCATTGATTTGTCGGACTTAGAATTTCTTGAGTCAGATTTGAGTAATATGGCTTTCTCTTGTACAATTGAAAATTATGCCGTAGGTCGATTTTGGGCTGAGAATGGCAATTATTCCGCTGATTCTAATTCTGAAGTAAGCAAGTATATAGGTTTGCCTGCATATAGTCGTACTGACCAACCTAATCCTGTACGCATTCCAGTAGTGGCTTCTGATAAAGAACAAATTCTTTCATATAGTCTTGACTCGGATATGCAGAATGTTGAGAACATCATAGTCCCTGCAGGAGTAGGAGTGGTGGATATTTACAATCTCTTACCTGGCTGTACCTATTATTATAGTACTGATGATGGTCTGTCGGGCGGAAAATTTACTGTTGAAGGTAGTCTGAGAATGATGATGATTGGCAATAATGTAGTGAATATGCGTGATTTGGGCGGAAAAAAAGTTATGGATGCTGATATGGTGAAATATGTGAGGTATGGTAAACTTTTCCGTAATGCTGAATTTAAGGGTATGAATTACAACATCAACGATGAAGAACGAGAGATGTTGAATGGTTTGAATATTGGTGCAGAGATAGACCTTCGCAATACAGACGGAAATCGTCCATGGTTGCAGAATGCTGTCAGGGACGATAATTATTATTGGGCTCAGTCGAATATTATTGAGGCAAACGGTTTGGGTAGGATTCATGAGACGGCTGCTAAGTCTCACTTAAAGAAAGAATTTGAATTTGTGGTAAATAATCTCCGCAAGGGTGTGGCAGTAGATATTCATTGCCGTATAGGTGCAGATCGCACTGGACTCCTATCTTTCATGCTTCTAGGCCTGCTTGGCGTGAACGAGGCTGACTTGATGCGCGACTACGAAACGACATCGTTTTCAGCAGCTGGTCTGCGTACAATGGATGCTGGTGATGGTGATGAAAAGGCTGGTACTTACAAGGATTTATTCCCTACGGAGTTTCGTGATAAAATTCCAGCAGAAGGTACCCTCCGTGATGTGTTTGAAGAATATTTTGTTGACACTCTAAAAGTGGATGCTGCACTTATAACTGAGTTCCGCCAGATGATGCTTGGTACATCTCCTCTTCCCGATGCTGAAGCAGATGATGCGTTGTTGATTGAGGCTAAAGAGAAAGCCAAATTAGAAATAATGCCTACTCTTGACGATATAGAAAATAAAGCCCATATCGTAGTAGCATTTACATCTATGATTGATGAAGCCAAGAATGTGGCTACTGTAATTTTGAGAAACGATGAATTCAAGGCTAAACTCCCTAATTATAAGTATGTCTATATAAACGATAAGAAATATGTATTAGATAAGGTGACGAATGGTTATGCAATGTACCATGACGAAAACTTACTTTTCACTGATAAGGACGCATATAGTTCTGAGCAAGACTTTACGGTAGATAGCGAAATTACCTATCAACGCACATTTACTTCTAACAACTGGCAATCATTGTATTTGCCATTCGCAATCAGTTATGAAGAATGGGCTGATAATTTTGACGTAGCTGCTATCAACAATTTCCACGAATATACTAACGATGAGGGCAAGACGATAAAGACAGAACTTGAAATACGACTTGTGAAAGGAGAAGGACGTACACTCAAACCTAATCACCCATATCTCATTCGTGCAAAAGATGTGTCTGCTGGAGATGTAACTTTAGCGTTGTCAAGGGATAAGGTATATAGATCTGACGCCAACAGTATAGATTGTTCAAGTGTAGATTGGAAATATACATTCAAAGGCACTTACCAACCTATTACGGAATTATATACAAAGGATTATATTTTTATGAGTGGAGGTAAATTGTCAAAGACAAAAGACGACTTGGACGTTCTCTCCCCACAACGTTGGTACCTCACATTAGAGTCACGAGGCGTGCAATATGATTACAACGTCAACGACAACAGTAACGAAAGCGGTAATGTAAAGTCCTTGCAGATAGATATCAAATTACTTGATGATAATGGTGCAACAGGGATAGACGATGAGTTGTACCCAGTTGAACGCTCAATCACTCGCTCAAAACCATCAGCACTCAATTCTAACCAATATAATTTGAATGGTCAAGTTGTAAATAAGTATTACAAGGGTATTGTAATCAATAATGGCAAAAAATATTATCAGAGGTAAGGTATGAAAAAGAGTTATATACACCCGACTATTGACATAGAATCGGTGATATGCATTCAAGTACTTTGCGCTTCTGATTCTGATGTGAACCAAGGTGATCGTTATGAAGATTCCGAAACTGAATACATCGAGAGTTTCTTGGAAGATGAGTGGAATATTGGTTCTCCTGATTAAGTGATTTTGCTTTAGATTGTTGAGATATTTTGGAGTTGAGAGAGAGCCTTCAGCCCAAAATAAGGACGTAGCTGGCAAAGCCAGCATAGCGGGCTATGTGACTGAGGAACAGCTTCAAATATAGCCAACAAGATAAA
>JAGHSE010000013.1 GCA_018066015.1 Candidatus Colivivens equi | reverse complement strand
GTAGAATATATAGCAATAATCATTCTTATAAATTGTTTGATAGCATTTTATCCATTTTTGTTTCACGCAGAGAGAAATGAAAAAAGTAAAAATAACCGTCATTCGTAAAGCTTGCTACTCCGATCTTCAGGCTCAATATGAAAATCCTATTGAGCATTCTTGCGATATCTGTGAGGGGATGTCGTGGATTAGCGTAGATGCGCAGCAGCCCCAAGGACTTTGCCCGGAAGCATGGAAATCCATGCGCGAGTTTGTCGAAGTGCTGGCTCAAGGAGGTGGCAATTTCTTTGATGGATGGATGAAAAATCCCTATAGCGCTATGATTAGCTGCAATGATGGTTTCCGCCCGGTGTCGTTTTTGATCGAGGCAGTTCAATCCTAATTATTTTGTGTCATGTCGCTACTTACTATCAATCATTCTCGATCGTTCCTAAATGTATATATCGCCCATCAAATACTTATCGATGGACATTCTGTCGGCATTATGAAAGGCGAAAAAGTCTCATTCCAAATCCCATCAGGACAATATGATATCACAATCCAGAGCATGATACCCTTTTTTTCTGCAACCCAAACTGTTCAGATTCCCCTCCGTGGAGAAACCATTCTCACATTCTCAGAGCCCGACAAATGGATGGACTCCATCCTCGCTATAGATATCCTTTTTTTTGTCCTCACATTCTTTATCACCATCCCGTCTCCTTGGTATGGCGCATACAAGGTGATTTCTGACGGTTTTTTTGTTCTTTGGATTGTTTGGATGTGGTGTATTCGCAAGAAATATTTCCGCATTCGAATCTCTCACAAATCTCAGTCTTCTATAGCTGAATTGTAAATCAAATTATTAATAACATAAATACATAACAACAATGAAGAAAGTTCTTATCCTTTCCCTCCTGACACTGGCTGCAGTCTCAATGTCAGCACAGCCAAAGAATCATCTCCGCGAAGATGGTCACCACATCAACCGCATCCAGCGTGCCGAACAGTTGGCTAGAAAAACTGCTTGCGAGTATCGCCTCGATCATTACCAGTCTGATGACAATTTCGAGTTTACTTATTATTCTTACGACAATCGTAGCCGTCTCATTGCCATTCACGACTCTGTAGTGGGCGAATATAGCGTTTTTGATTCCATCTCATACAACGATCGCGATCAGCTCGTTCGCATCTCAGGATGGCAACTTATCTACGGTACCTACAAAAATGTCTATTACGTCGACTATACTTACGACAACAATGGCAACATCGCTTCACGTACCAATTACAACTACTTTTCTGATGAGTGGAACCTCGGCGGCGTTTATAACTACACCTACAACGATCAAAACCAGATTGTCCTTTCAACTCTCACCATGGCTGGCATGATGTATCAAAAGGTTGAATATTCCTACGAAAACAATTTGCTCCAAGAGGAGATTTGGTATAATTTCGACGGTTTTGGACTCTCGCCTGACGAGCGCCTCACTTACCATTATCAAAATAATCAGCTCGTTAGAATGGAAGATAGCATTATTAATAATGGCGTATGGGTGTACAATGGTGTAACCCGCTACGAATACGACGAGTTCGGTAACTGCACGCAAGATGAACGTTGCGACTATACGGGTGGCGTATCTAACCGTAATGTCTATCATTACGACTACGACATGCAACTCAGCAATATTGTTACCCCTTGGACCCCCGAAATCATTCGCCCCAATTATTACAATAATGTCAATCCGTGCGTCCTTGAAAACTGGTATTCGGTTGATGCCGAACATGTTCTCCAATACGTTTGCGATTATATCTATATTTATGGCGAAAACACTGCCGGAATTGCATCCCCTGAAGTGCTCAGCCTCACCATCAGCCCCAATCCCGCAGCCGAATTCGTTACCATTCAGGGTGCAGAACAACTGCAAAGTGGCAATGCTCGGTTAGAAGTTGTCGATGAGCAAGGCCGTATCGTATACACAAGTAAGGTGGTTTCCCAATTTAGTGTTCGCAACTTTGCCCATGGTTGCTACATTGTCCGTGTTATTGCAAATGGTCGTCTCCATACCTCCAAACTTATGGTCGAGTAGATTATTATATTATAATAG
>JAGHSE010000291.1 GCA_018066015.1 Candidatus Colivivens equi | reverse complement strand
GGACAGCAAGACGCAAAGAAAAAGCCAAAAACATCAAAATAGCAATAACACCCATAGTTCGTTAATTATTTATTTTTTGCGGGGAATTAATAGAACACCCCATAAGCTAAATCATATTATCTATACTCCATTCAAAAGCTCTCAGTCCCAGCATCTCTGACTCTTCGTCTAATGCTTTAAGTCGGGTCAACAATGCTGATGCTTGTTCCTCATCGACTATTGTGATGATAGTACTGCACATTGAAGGCCAAGCATGAGAACCAAAATGCGGATCGCCTGTCTTGGTACCTCTTCCATACGTGGTTGGCACCATTGTAAATCCCCTTGCATTTGTTCTGTCAAGCACAGCAATGACATTTTCATAATGTGCCTGATCAAATGATATCATAATTGCTTTCATTGAATATCTATTTTATTTTCTTTGTTTTATGTATTTCCTTATTTTCTTTCCAATAAGCATCTAGTTCAGCCTGCTTCTTCATTTTCTTACGTTTCATATTGACTCCCGCTCCTCCAAAAATACAGAACATTGAAGGTACATAGATTAATGTCAAGATAGTTGAAACAGTCAAACCACCAATGACACTAATACCTAATGGACGCCACATTTCAGCACCTACACCTTGACTGATAGCCATTGGTACCATACCAAGAATAGTAGTAAGAGTTGTCATTAAAATAGGGCGCAAACGGCTTCGAGCTGCTGTTACCGCTGCTCGTATCAAGCCATATCCTTGTTCGCGTTTCAACTGGGTATAGTCAATGAGTACGATACCATTCTTCACAACAATACCAATAAGGAGAATACCTCCAAGCATAGACATGATATTCATACTTGTACCAGTGAAACATAATGCAAAGATAATACCAGAAACTGCGAATATCAAAGAAATCATGATAATAAACGGATAAGAGAAACTCTCAAACTGAGCTGCCATGACAATATATACAAGAATGATTACAAGTATTGCCAAGACACCCAAATCACGATTACTATCTTGCTGATCTTCATAAGAACCAGCTACCTGAGTATAAACTCCTAAAGGAATGTCTATTTGTTCGCAAATATCATTACCAAGTTCTACGCCATCTGATAATGCATAACCATCCTTCATGACCGCTGTTACAGTTACAATACGCTGACGGTCTTTACGCTCAATTGTTGGTGGAATTGAAGATTCATAAACCTTTGCTACATCCTTTATTCTAATCAAACGACCTTGGTTGTTTGGTATGAGCATATTTCCAACAGATTCTACAGATTGGCGGTCTGCAACTTCATAACGGACCTTAATATCATATTCTTCTCCATCTTCACGATAGTAAGAGAGAAGTGAACCAGTAATAGCATTACGAACAACCCCTGCTGCGGTAGATAGTCCAATACCTTGCATGCCCAGTTTGTCATGATCAAAGTCAATTACGATTTCTGGCTGATAGTCAGAACGAGAAACATTTACCTGAGATATCATCTCACTATCCTTAAATTTCTGAGCCAACTGTGTTGCTACTTGATATGTTTCATTGAGGTCGTATCCATAAACCTCAAAAGTTGCCATGTTCTGTCCACCCATTGAATTGTTTCCACCACCCAACATCACATTATACTTGGCAATCTCAGGTATGGCCTTACAATCCTTACGCATCTCGTCACAAATTGCTATCAATCCTTTATTTCGTTTATTAGAAGGAACAAACTGTATATTATACTTCACAATATGCGAACCATTGTCTGACAGAGATGCAAAAGTATTGTCATCACCAGCTTGACCTACTGTAAAGTTACAGTTAGTCATCAAATCACCATATCGTTCAGTCCAGATATCAGTGAGACGCTTACCTATTTCTTCTGCTTGTTCAACACGGGTACCAATAGGAAGTTCGATAGTTGCACCCACACGACCTGAGTCGTTGGCTGGCATAAATTCACTCTTCACACCAATTAATTTGGCTGTTATCAAACTTAGAACGAAAAATACTACGCAACCTACGATGACCATCCATCTGTGACGTACCGCCCAGTTAATACGAGCTTCATACCATTCATCCAGTTTATCTAGACGATTCTGTATTGGCCCATAAACCTTCTTGAAGAAATTACTTTGCTTCTTCTTGAGTTTTAGCATTAAGGCACATAGCATTGGAGTAAATGATAGCGCAGAAGTAGTTGACACAGTCATGATGATACACATCATCCAACCAAGTTGTTTGAAAAGTACACCTGTCATACCTGTGACCATCGTGAGTGGGAAGAAAACGGCAATCATGGTTAAAGTAGATGCTATTACAGAAATTGCAACCTCATTAGTGCCATGAATAGAAGCCTGTTTAGGGTCGGCTCCACGTTCTATATGCGTCGTTACATTCTCCAAGACCACAATAGCATCATCCACTACACTACCTATCGCAATGGACAGACATGACATAGAAATCATATTGAGAGAACTGCCCGTAGCATACAGATAAATAAATGAAGCTATCAATGACATTGGGATTGTGATACAAATAATGAACATAGCTCTCCAACGTCCCAAGAAGATAAATACAACAATAACTACGAACAACAAGGCATACATCACAGTCTCAAAGAGTGTATTAATTGTATTCTTGATATTGTCAGATGTATTGATAATAACACCTAATTCTACGTCAGAAGGTAAATTTTTCTGCAGTTCAGGCAACATCTTTTCTACCTTATCAGATATTTGCACTGAATTTGCACCACTCTGTTTCTGTACTATGATAGTAGCACCCTGTTGGCCATTAGTAAATGTTCTTTGAGCTCTTTCTTCTACATTATCTACTATTCTTGCTACATCACGAAGATAGACATTTGCACCATTCTTTGTTCCTACTATCACACTATTAAGTTCGTGAGGGTCTTCAAACTCACCTTCAATTCTCACTGTGAAAGTCTGCGTACCAGCATCTAGTGTACCACCAGTGATATTTTGGTTTTCTGCTGCTATTGCCTGACTAACCTGTGCTGGACTAATGCCGAATGCTTCCATCTTATTAGCATCCATATAGACATTGATTTCACGTTGTGGGGCTCCAGAAATAGACACAGTTCCTACTCCATCAATACGAGCCAAAGGATTTGCAACATTTTCATCTAATATCTTATATAGCGCACTCTGACTCTCTTTTGCTGTAGCTTTGAGAATCATAATTGGAATCATGTCAGTTGAGAACTTAAACAATATTGGGTCATTTGCATTTGTAGGCAATGCATTTGCTACCATATCAAGTTTGTCTCTTACATCATTTGTCAAGTCATTGATATCATATCCGTACTCAAACTCAAGAGTAAGAACAGACACATTTTCTCTTGACTTTGATGTCACATGCTTGAGATGTTCTACTGAATTGAGTGTATTCTCTAATGGGCGTGTTACATTGTTTTCAATATCTTCAGCTGATGCTCCATTATAATACGTCAATACCATTATGGTGTTGGTATCAATGTCTGGCATCAAGTCAATAGGTAATTTCAATAATGAGAAAATACCAAAAATAACTATTGCTGCAAAACACAGACTTGTCATAATCGGACGCTTTACCGCCCCTTCATAT
>JAGHSE010000346.1 GCA_018066015.1 Candidatus Colivivens equi | reverse complement strand
ATATATAAGTTTTTTTGATATATCAAAAAAAGTTCTTAACTTTGCAACTGATAATAGGTTCGTAATTAGTTGCGGAGTTTTATGGTTTTCAATAAGTTTAAAAATAAAAAATTAATTAAGTCACCCGAACAGATCGAAGGTATTCGCAAGGCAGGTTTGTTAAACAATGCCGTATTGGACGAAGTAGCTAAACATATTTGTGCAGGTATGTCAACCGAAGACATCAACACCATTGTGCATGAATATACGATAGCTCACGGAGGTATTCCAGCACCTTTAAACTACGAAGGTTTTCCAAAAAGTGTTTGTACCAGTCTCAATGAAGTAGTGTGTCATGGTATTCCAAATGAAGACGAGATACTGATTGAGGGAGATATTATCAATGTAGATTCTACAACGATTGTAGATGGATACTATGCAGATGCATCAAGGATGTTTATCATAGGTCGTACAACTCCTGAACGCGAACACTTAGTAAAAGTCGCCAAAGAGTGTTTGGAACTTGGTATTAAGGCTATTCACCCATATTGTCATGTAGGAGATATAGCAGCAGCGATAACCAAACACGCTCACGATAATGGTTTGTATGTAGTTAGGGACTATACAGGTCATGGTGTTGGAATAAAATTTCACGAAGACCCTGACATCGTGCATTATGGCAAGGCAGGTAAAGGTCCTGTGCTTGTTCCAGGAATGGTATTCACAGTAGAGCCAATGATTAATATTGGCACTTGGAAGGTATTTGTTGATGAAGATGATGATTGGACTGTGGTAAATGATTTAGAATTAGACAGTGCTCAGTGGGAGAAAACATTGTTGCTCACTGAAGATGGTGTAGAAATTCTTAGTGAATAATTATGGAAGATATATATATTCTCGGTATAGAGAGCAGTTGTGATGATACTTCGGCTGCGGTGTTGAGAAATGGTTATTTATTATCCAATGTCACTGCAAGCCAAAGTGTGCATGAAGCCTATGGTGGTGTAGTACCTGAATTGGCATCAAGAGCACACCAACAAAATATAGTTCCTGTAGTGGATCAAGCTTTAAAACGAGCAGGTATTGCCAAAGAGCAACTATCAGCTATTGCATTCACCAGAGGCCCTGGATTAATGGGTAGTTTACTTGTTGGTGTATCATTTGCAAAAGGTTTTGCTCGTGGACTTGGCATTCCTATGATAGACGTAAACCACTTGCAGGGGCATGTACTTGCCCACTTCATCAAAGAAGAAAACGAAGATGCACACCATCCTCCGTTCCCATTTATCTGTCTGTTAGTAAGTGGAGGAAATAGTCAGATTATCAAGATGAATTCTTACAAAGACATGGAAATCCTCGGTCAGACTATTGACGATGCAGCAGGTGAAGCAATTGATAAATGCGCCAAAGTGATGGGATTGGGGTATCCTGGTGGTCCTATCATTGATAAGTTGGCACGTCAAGGCAATCCTGATGCATATCAGTTTGCTAAACCAAACATTGCAGGCTACGACTATAGTTTTTCTGGGGTAAAAACTTCATTTCTATATTCACTGCGTGACTGGATGAAGGAAGACCCAGACTTCATAAGTCATCACATGAACGACCTTGCAGCATCATTTGAAAAAACTGTCGTGGATATTTTGATGAAAAAGCTCATAAAAGCAGTCAAAGACACAGGTATCAATGACGTAGCAGTTGCTGGGGGTGTATCAGCCAACAACGGTCTGCGCAATGCCTTTAGAGATGCGGAAAAGAGATATGGCTGGAATATATACATACCAAAATTCAGTTACACTACAGACAATGCTGCCATGATTGGAATAACAGGGTATTTTAAGTACCTTGACCATGATTTTATAGATATAGATGCCCCCGCATATGCAAGACAAGAAAGATAAAATAGAGAGCTCGCAACTCTAGAACCACTAGAAATGCTAGAGCCGCTAGAACCACTAGAGCCGCTAGAGCCGCTAGCCCCCATATAAAAAATATCAATCGTGAAAGAAATTCGCTTTTTCTATAACCCCGATGCTGAGAACAGAGAATTACCTGAAGAGGAAGCAGGTCATGCTATTCGTGTGCTACGTTTGGATATTGGTGATGAAATATGGGTAATGAATGGTAAAGGTACATTCTATCGTTGCATTATTTCAGAAGCCAGTAAGAAACATTGTCTATACAATATTGTGGAAACACTACCACAGCCACGTGCATGGACAGGTAATCTGCATTTAGCAATTGCTCCAACAAAGAATATAGATAGAATGGAATGGTTGGTAGAAAAAGCTACTGAAATAGGTTTTGATGAGTTGACGTTTTTGAATTGTACTTATTCAGAACGAATAAAAGTGAAAGATGAACGTATTGAAAAAATCTTGATTTCAGCAATGAAACAAAGTCATAAGAGTGAATTGCCACACTATAACGGAATGGTTGATTTCAAGACTTTCATGTCAAAGCACAAAGATTGTGATTGTCAAAAATTCATCTGTCACTGTTGGGAAGGAGAAAAAAAACTACTAAAAAATGAGTTGACAGAAGGCAACATAGTTGTAATGATAGGTCCTGAGGGCGACTTTAGTCAGCAAGAAGTAGCAGAAGCTAACTCGTATGGTTTTAATTCTGTCAGTTTAGGACAGAGCAGACTTCGCACCGAAACTGCAGGATTAGTTGCTGTGCATCTAATGCATTTAGTTAATGAA
>JAGHSE010000074.1 GCA_018066015.1 Candidatus Colivivens equi | reverse complement strand
AATCGTACCAGCAAAGCTGGCTGAGACGCCTCTGCGTGAGGAATTGTAAATGCGGGAACTGAAAATGCAAGAACTGAACAATAATAAAAGGATGGAATCAGAGTGTTGTGGAATGCATACTTTCTGTGAGAAGACAGGAACATATAATGGTCCTACTGCAGAAAACTACTTTGAAGACGAAGAACTGGATCGTTTTCGTGGCAGAACATCGGCAGACTATACTGATGCTGAGATAGCCGAATTTAGGGAAGTGTTATATACAATGAGAATTGATGAAGTCGGAGATTGGCTATCTTCGTTGATAATAAGAGGGGTGGAATTGCCAGATGCAATCAAGGATGAGGCAATAATGATGATGAACGAGAGTATTTGCAGAGAAAGCAGAGATACGCAGAGTTTTTTACCACGAAATACACGAAATAATACGAAAAATTCGAAAACTTAATCTGTGATAGTAGGGGCAATCCCTACGGCACAGATTAAAAAAGAAAAATTCAAGTGTTATTCAGTGTATGAGTGATAAGAACTATTGTTACTTAGACGTCTATTTGCCTGTAAAATACAGGAATTTTCTGAATTTTCAACGAACCGAATGCAGAGTCAAACTTGTTTGAACTATGCTGAGGTGAGGCAGAAAATGCTGGAACAGAATAAGGCATTATGATGGGAGTATTCCCATCAGTAATGACTTAATTTTCGCAAATTTTCGTGTAGGGCCTTCGGCACTCCTCGGGAGAGATAAACCTCTCTTCGTCGCAAGCAGAATGACATTCAGTCATTCCGCCGTGGTAAAAACTTTGCGTCTCTCTGCTACCTCTGCAAAGACTCAGAACACATCTGTGATGTGTTGTAATTTAGGTAGAGAGCAATACTGCAAAACTTGTTTTGTAAGAAATGCTCTGCTAACTAAATCGTACCAGCAAAGCTGGCTGAGTCGCCTCTGCGTGAGACTGAAAAGAATAAACAATTTACGTTTAAAATCAAATATTTCTGATAAAAAAATCCAGCCGGGGGGGTACCTCGGCTGGATTGATATAGAGCGTCAACTAACGAGTTGACAAAAATACTTGATTACCAGAAAGTCTGTCCTGAAGTTTCACCAACTCCTTGAGATGCAATTTCCTTTGTTCTGATGGAATAACGAGCATCTATATCATTTCTAATCTCAACACTGTAAGTTACTTCCATATACTTAATATTAAGAGTTGACTTAGCAACCTTAATCTTTGGGCTATTATAATTCTTTTTCATAAGCTTTTTTACATTTTATTGCTATTTAGCATAGTTATTACTTCTTAAGCATTGTCTTACCATTCTTGATTACAACACCCTGATAGTCGTTGCCGACCTTAACACCCAAGAGGTTATACATGATACCATCCTTAGCATTGTCGATAGTTTCAATAGTTGAGATACCAGTTGCTTCATCTGACCAAGCAATTCTTAATTTAGTACCAGAACCTGCTGATGTTACCAAATAAGAACGGAATGGGTAGCATTTACCACCATCTGCTGTTCCGAAGTATTCACCAGTGGCATCAATCTTCCATACATTACCAGATAAAGGCATAGTAGTTAATGAACCTTTAAGACAAGGAACACGACCTGCATTATGTTCGTCTTGATATCTATTCCAGTCATTATTTGTTAGTATCTCAACATTTGCCTTCTGAATATTCCAAACATAGTCTTCTTCATCAGGTAAATTACGAACGTCCTTGACAAGACAAGCAACACCAAAGTCTTCAGGATTTAAACTCTCTACTACATTAAATACTGCAAAATCATATTCCAAATCTGCATATTTCTTTACTACTTTTTCGAAGACACCAATTTTGATATCAGAAGGATGTTCGCAATCAATGTCAGATGCAGCAAATGCAAATGGGAGATAAACTGAGTTCAAGCCCTTAGTACCCTCACGAGTGTAAGTCAATTTTGTAGCTGTGAATGCTTTTGGAGTATAGAAGTCAGTATTTACTGTTTCTCTATCGCCTGCTTGAATAGTTGAAATGTCTGTAAGAACTAAGTTAGGACAAATCAAATCATCAGAAAGATCATCTAAATTTTGCACCTCTTGTACTTTAGTAGCATATACCACGTTAGTATTATTCCTAGCAAACTGCTCCTTATCACTTCCCACGAATGCCAAAGCATTTGGATGATAAGGTTGGATATTTTCAAAGAATTCCTGTTCTGTTACAGTTTTACCATCCATCTCTTCATTTGAAACATAAAGCAAAGTTGCATCTTTGTCAGTGAGTTCATAAGAGAAGATACTGAATTCCAAAGAAGAAATTAAGATATAGTTACCCTTCACATTATCAAATGTAATAGGTTTTGTTCCCAAGTATTCTTTAACAGTCTCTTTACCTTCAACCTCTCTCCAGTGATAAACCTGTGCGAATTTATACTTTGGTTGTTGTTCTTGGTCTTCAGGAATATCATCTACAGGAAGAGCAAATATAATTGGCGACTTGATTTCGTTGTTTTCAATTGTTCTCTCTGTAGTCTTACCTTCTTCATCTGTAGTTACCAACTTTGGTGTCACATTGTATGCAACTTCTGTAATAGTTACACTTTCAGTAGCAGCTTCCACTTTTGCAC
This sequence comes from Candidatus Colivivens equi, assembly GCA_018066015.1. Lineage (GTDB taxonomy): Bacteria > Bacteroidota > Bacteroidia > Bacteroidales > Bacteroidaceae > Colivivens > Colivivens equi. The sequence continues at coordinate 3,503 of JAGHSE010000074.1, read as the reverse complement.
TCTCAAATGCCACCTTAACAGTCATTGCATCTGTTGATTGACCATTCTCTATAACCTCTTCAGGATTATTTACCTTAACAACTTCACCAGTTTCCTCATTAACCTTGTCAGCCATCACTTCTGCTATGTTTTCATTTTCAGCCATGTCTTTGATTTGCTGTTGAGCATGTTCTTTCTGTTCGCCTTCCAATTTAGTTTCACCACTATAAATTTCGTCCTTTTTTTCTTCAGGGATTTCAACTTCCTCTGCTGGAGCACTTACAGTATAAACATTTGTCTTGCCTTCCACAGCCTTAACCTTGTAACCTACAGCAGGCTTGATGTCTTCAATATCCAATGCCACGAATGTACCAGCAGTGTAACCATTTTCAGCATCGGCTTTTGCATCAATTGCAAGAATACCACCATTAATCCAGGCGTCATCTGGATTTTCGAAATTAGCAATTTCATCATCAACAGGAGTAGAATTGTCTCCATCTACAACTGTACATCCTTCCATAGTAACTACAGCATTTGCATCTCTGACTGTGATACCTTTATATTTTTCATTAGTTTTATATTCAGGAGAGAAAGAACAGTCTTTTATAGTAGTGTTTGTATAAGCACGTATTGTAGCTAATGTCCCATTATGTTTATCCGTAGTTGGGCCAAATTTTGTGTTAGTGAATGACGCACTCAAAGTAGCAGAACCATAAGATGTCCAACCATTAATTACACAGTCTTTAACAATAAGATTGCAAGCAGTTTCTGCTGTGTGTATTGCAAAGCCACATGTATTGAAAGTACAACCTTCAAAAGTAAGATTACCACCTGGAGCATAGCCATAGTAGTGTCCACTACCCTTACCTTGATAAGTAATATTCTTATATGTAACATTAGAACCACCTGTAGTTGTAGCAAGTGATGCACCTCTATAGCCCTTGCTATCAAGAGTCATGTTTTGCAGAGTTACATTATTACCACTTACAGTAATCATCTGATAACTTCCATACGACTTTGAAGTACCATTTTCTCCATATTTCTGCAAATTAGCATCTTCCTCATCTAAAGCAATAGTTTTGCCATTACCCTCAAGAGTAACATTGTCTTTGCCGATATTAATAGTTACATTACCAAGGACTACATCACTCAACAATTCAATAGTTTCGCCATCATTGACTTCCTCTACTGCTTTAGCAAGAGTTGCATACATCTTGTCACCAATCTTACATTCTGGAGAGCGTTCAACTGTCCAGAAATTATCAGTTCCCTTAACTGCAACAAAACCTTCTGCTATAAGTTCGATACCCTCTTGCTTAGGCTCTTGGTTGAATACACCACCAGAGATGAAGTGTTGGAGAGGTTCTGTCTTTTTGCCACCATAATAGCTACCAACTACTCTATTCTTCTCAGCAGTGAACAATCCACCAGTAATACTAACAGAAGGTTCACCACCAGGATAATCACAGTTGTCAATAATAATAGCCTCACCTGTTTCTTCCATTCCATTACTATTTGGTGTGTATGCTTTCTCTGCACCTGTTGCAGTGAAAGTACCGCCTGAAATATTTAGTTTGCCACTCTTGATACCTACACAAGTATATCCGTTGAAAGTACCATCATTGATAGTGAGATTACCTTTTTGTGGCTGATAAATACAGAAGCCGTCGTTAGTTGCACTAAAAGTTCCACCATTGATAGTCACATCTGTTTCAGGACGATTACCATTTCCAGCAATTCCATAATATTGGCCTTCAAAAGTACCACCATTGACTGTCAACTTAGCTGGGTTAGTGCTGGCATCACCTTTTTCAGTCATTACGATAGCTGCGTATGCTGCAGTGGTTGAGTTAATCGTTCCTGCTCCTTCAATTGTGAGGTCACCACCATTTTTCACGATAATAACACCTGTAGTATTGTCCCGATAGCCTTTAGAATTGTACTCACCTGAGAAACCTTCCGCCTTAACAGTCTTTCCTTCATTTACTGTAAGATTTGCTGCTGCAGAACAAAGGATAGGTGTATTAACTGTAAGATTTTCTGCTACAATAAATGTACCACCTGAAAGTTCAATATGGCCTTTTACTTTACCTGAAGAATTCCAAGTAACTGTAGGTTCCTCATATGAGTCAGACTTGCATACATCAAATGCGAAGTCACCAGCAGGAGCTATGATTGATGTTTCACCTTTGAATTCAACGTGACCACTGTTGTTAGAAACAATATAAGGAGTTGCTTTTCCTGCATTGTGAGCAATGTTTGTTCCGTCAATTGTCATGTCTTCAAGAGTGAGGTTGGCATAATTCTGAATAATCATTGCAATGCCTTTTTCTACACCCGTAGCACCTGGAGTCCAAGTATGATCTTTGTTTTCCTCTGCACACTTAATTGTACCATTCTTGAATGTGATAGTTGAGTTCTTAAGAAGTTGGAATGCCTGAGTTTGAGTGTTAAGCGAACCAGCACCAGGTTTGTTCACTGTGTAAGTGTGTCCACCAAAGTCAACTGTAAAGTTTTTGTTTTCAGGAACACTAATACCTTTAGCATTTGTTACATCACTCAACAATTCAATAGTTTCGCCTTCATTGACTTCCTCTACTGCTTGAGCAAGAGTTGCATACCTCTTGTCACCAATCTTACATTCTGGGAATGTGTACTTAGTTTCACTAACAACATAATAATCACTATTGATGTCTTTGCCATTGAATAAACGAAGTTGAACTGTAATTGTCTTGCCAGCCATATCGTCGTTACCCCATACTCCACAATAGAAATCTTGAACAAAACCTGCAATTGCAAAATAATTGAATGAATCAATGTACCCACCTAAGAAACCTCCTATACCTTCCTTTAAGAGACGATATGGTTCATTTGCATCCAAATCTGCAGATGGGCATTGTGCTGTTGCATTATAAGTTGCATAATATCCCCAAAGTTGGTAATCATACATGTCGTCAACATCCTCATCAAATGAAACAACGAAATCAGCTTGATAGTCTTTATATGGGAACATTTCAGTATAGATTTCTGTAAGCCTTGCTTCTATAGCGTCTTTGTCTCCATTATCAATTTTATCACCAATAAGTTTCATTGACTTATTAACCAACGCCTCTACAGATTCACAGCCCCTTAACTCAAGTAAATCAAACAACTGCGAAATTTCCCAATCAGAGATTTCTTTACCAGAAGGCAATACTATTTTGTTGTTTGGGTTAAATGTTTGGAAAAGATAACCTGCATTAAGGGTTCCTTCTTTTCCAAGTTGTTGAAGCATTCCTTGAATCTCTTCTTGAGAGAATTCTTTAATGAAAGCCTGAGGATACATCTTACCTTCTTCTGGCAAAGTACCCAAACAGCTTCCTTGAGTTTGTGGCTCTGTTCCTTCATCTCCTTGTGTTGCAAAGAGCTTTGACTGGAGAGCCCATGTACTGATACTTGCTACTACAAGCAACATCAGCGTCAAAATACTTAGTCTTTTTTTCATAAGCTTTTTTGTAAATTGTTAATAAATTAAAGTTAATAAA
>JAGHSE010000170.1 GCA_018066015.1 Candidatus Colivivens equi | reverse complement strand
ATTCTATGAAAATAATTAATTTAAATAATATAGAATTTGGCCTTATTCCATTCAGTTCTGCTTATGATGCTCTTAAAGATGAAATATTGAATAATCAATCGAAAAATTTAATGCATTGGTTATAATTTACTCCAAAAACAGTCTGTATTGATAGAGTATTTTTTAATATTTTGAAAATCTGAGAGGTTGGGGGCGGAACTTGAGAATCTTGATGACTTTATCAGGTACTATAGAATGTGATTATAAAATATAATATGGCTAAAACTATCGAACAATTAAAAAAAGATGTTCTTGATATGAAATTGAAAGCACTTGATATTTCTTTAAGTGCTGGTCAGTATGGAGAACTCTCTCATGTAGGCAGTGCTTTTTCTGCAATGGAAATCATGTCTGCTCTATATGAAGTTGCCAAGATTGATGATCCTGAGCAAGAAGACAGAGATCGTGTAATAATCAGTAAAGCACATTGCATTCTTGCTCTGTATACTGCCCTTTACAAGAAAGGATTGATTTCCGAAAGTGAGCTTGAAACGGTTGATAAAAACGGAACAACATTATGGGGGCATCCTTATCGCAATCTTAAAAGAGGTATAGAATTCTCAGGAGGCAGTCTTGGTCTTGGCATAAGTTACGCAGCTGGTGTTGCGTATTCTTGCAAACTGAAAGGCCTAAACAATAGGATTTTTGTTCTTTTAGGTGACGGCGAATGCAATGAAGGCATAGTTTGGGAAGCTCTTATGAGTATTGCTCATTTTAAGCTAAGTAATTTAACTGTCATAGTAGATAAGAATGGCCTTCAATTTGATGGAACAACAGATGAAATAATGTCTTTGGGTAATCTAGAAGATAAATTCAAGGCATTTGGCTATGATGTAGTCACAGTAAATGGTCATGAAGTAGGAGACGTTGTTGACGCTTTACGAAACAAGAGTTTTGAAAGACCTAATGTCGTTATTGCAAAAACCAACAAGGCAAATGGTATTTCGTTTTTGGAGAATCAAGCAAAGAGTCATGTTTTTATGATAAAACAAAAAGAATATGATTTAGCTAAAAATGATATAATCAGCGCATATGAACAGAAATAAACTTAATATAAAACTGTTGAGCACATTTGGGCAGCGAGGTAGCGCATTCAGTGTCGCACTTCCACAGATTCTTCAAGAAATTCCAAATGTTATGTTGTTGACAGCTGATATGTCATCAACTGGTGCTTTAGGTAGATTCAAGGATGCTAATCCAGACCATTTCATCAACGTAGGTATCGCCGAACAAAATCTTCTTGGAATGGCTGCAGGACTCGCCGAAGAAGGTTGGCGTCCTATTTGTGTGGCACAAGCATGCTTTATCACAATGAGAGCATTTGAGCAGGCAAGACAATATGCAGGATATATGCACAATCCCATTGTACTGGTGGGTATTGATAGCGGATATTCAACAAAATTTATGGGCAATACACATTACTCGTTAGAAGATTTATCACTAATGAGGCTTATACCAGGAATGAATGTCGTTGCTCCATGTGATGCCTTGCAGGCGGCTTTGGCTCTTGAGGCGGCTGTTAAAAGTGATAATCCGACATATATCCGTCTTTATGGAATGCCTGGACATCCAATCGTGTATACATCAAACGAAGCACCTTTTGAGATAGGTAAAGCAAATATTCTTAAAGAAGGTAAGGACGTAAAGATTGTTGCAATTGGTAGCATGGTAAATGTTGCAATGAAAGCAGCAGATCAACTAAAAAAAATGGGAATTGAGGCAGAAGTGATAGATATGCATACACTCAAACCATTGGACACATCGGTTCTCAACAAGGTCTCATTAGTTGTTACTGTTGAAGAACATCGTATGATGGGAGGACTTGGTGAGGCTGTAGCATCACATTACATGGAAGCAGGCATTCAAACAAAACTCGTAAGAATGTCTATACCTGATTCATTTGGGACAGTTGGCAACGTTCCATATATGCTCGAACAGAGTGGGCTTACTGTTGAAGGTATAGTATCTACAATTAATAACAATTTTAATAAAGAATGACAATGGACGCAAAAGTAAGAGTAATTGAGATTATCGCAGGTGTCTGCGAGGTAACTCCAGAAGAAATAACTCTTGAGAGCACAATCGGTGATTTCCCTACATGGGACTCAATCGGTCACCTCACTATCCTTTCACAGGTAGAGGAGGCTTTCAATATCAACTTTGATCCTGAAGAGATGATGGATCTCGAGGATGTAAGCGACATCATCAAAGCAGTAGAAGAGAAACTCTAAGAATACCATGCTGGTTGAAGAAAGAATTTTTGAAAATGCTAAACTTTTCCCTAAGAAGCTCGCAATTATTGCAGGCAGCGCAGAGGTAACCTATTTAGAACTGGTGCATCGTATCCTTCTAGCTGCCAAATATTACGAGAACAGCGGATTGCAGAAGGGCGATAGAGTTGTTGTGTCTGCAAGCAAGTGTGTGGATTTTGTCTATGCATACTTTGGTGCGCATATAGCGGGTTTGATCTGTGTTCCTATAGACTCGGAAACGAATCCTGTGCGACTGCAGAGAATAGAAGATTGTGCTGCACCTAAACTCTTCGTTGGAGAACTGCGAAACAAAGGTGAGCGCAATGTGATTCCTTTTGCAGAGGTAAGCGCCGAAGAAGAGGCTGAGATCAAGATGCCTCGGCCATCTGACATTGCAGATATCCTTTTTACCACAGGCACAACGGGTCTACCAAAGGGCGTTTCATTGTCCTTCTTTAATCAGCAGGCTGCAGCTGAGCATATCAATGCTTTCGTCGGCAATACTGCTGACGATGTGGAACTACTCGCATTGCCTATCAGTCATTCATTTGGCTTAGGCAGATTGCGTTGTGTATTGTCAAAGGGTGCTACAATCGCACTCCTTAGCAGCTTCGCCAGCATGAAGAAGTTTTATGCTGGCCTAGATCTATATAATGTGACAGGCTTTAGCATGGTGCCTTCAAGCTGGAATTACATTCAGAAGATGAGTGGAGCAAAGCTTGCAAACTATGCATCTCGGTTGAAATATATTGAAATTGGTAGCGCATTCATGCCTGAAGCAGAGAAGCGTAAACTGATGGAAATGTTGCCTACGACACGCATCTGTATGCACTACGGCCTGACAGAAGCTTCAAGAAGTGCCTTCATGTCTTTCCATGATGACGAAGCTCATCTGATGTCAATTGGCAAGTCTTCTCCTGGTCGCAAGATCGCCATTTTCAGCGAAAAAGGCGAAGAGGTGGCAAATGGACAAGAAGGCGAACTTTGTGTAGCCGGCGACCATGTGTGCAGTGCATATTGGGGGCAGAGTGAAGCGGATTTTCGAAAGGACTTCTTCGGAGAGTTTTTCCGCACAGGCGACTGGGGATATATCGACAATGACGGATATATCTACTTGAAGAGTCGCATTAAAGAGATCATCAACGTGGGCGGCAAGAAAGTGAGTCCTGTTGAGGTGGAAGAAGTCCTGAACGCAATGGACGGAATAACAGAATCTGCATGCATTGGTGTGAAAGACGATGTAATGGGTGAGATTGTCAAAGCTTTTATAGTGGGTACGCTCACCGAAACTGATGATGAAGCCATAAAGAAATATGTGATGGCGCACATAGAGAACTATAAGGTTCCTGCAATCATAGAGCATATAGCAGAATTGCCAAAGACTACAAGCGGCAAACTGCAACGACTGATGTTGAAATAAAAAAACTATGATATGGAAAATATAAATAAGGTAGAAGAACTGCTGGCGATGCCCCCTTATGATGGTAGCGTTGAAGCTGACAAGGCATTTGTTGAAGCTCTGCAGGAGGAACTGATATTCCACTATGAGCATAACGATATGTATCGCCATTTCTGCGATCGTAAGAATTTTGATCCTCATGCAGAAATCAATTCACTTGAGTATATTCCAGCTGTTGCAGTAAGCGTGTTTAAGGAACTTGGTTTCAAACTGGGCTCTGTACCAAAGGAGGAGCTTACAATGACACTCCAATCATCAGCAACGAGTGGCGTGCCGAGCACGGTGGTGCTCGATAAGGTGACTGCCAGGCGCCAGGGTAAGGCAATGGTAAAGGTAATCAGCGAGTTCATCGGTAACAAGCGCATACCTTTCCTCGTCATGGATATTGATCCAAAGAGCGCAGATCGCAGATTGCTTGGTGCTCGTTTTGCGGCTGTAACTGGGTATTTGAAATTTGCAAGCAAAGTAGGTTTTTTCCTCAAGGCAAAAGATGACGTTTCGTATTTTGATGTTGAGGGTATTAAGGAGTATGTCAATGACCTGTCAACCGACCAGCCTGTGGTAGTGTTTGGTTTTACCTACATTCTTTATCAGAATGTTCTAAAATCTATCCAGCAGAGTGGCGAGACCATTCAGCTGCCAAGGGGTTCAAAGATTATCCATATCGGCGGTTGGAAGAAGTTGGAGCGCGAGAAAATCTCGAAGGCGCTTTTTAATGAACAGCTTGCCAACTGCTTCGGTATCGAACCGTTGGATGTAATCGACATCTATGGCTTTACAGAACAGATGGGCTTAAATTATCCAGACTGTCCTTGTGGTTTCAAGCATGCATCTACATACGTTAAGGTAATAGCAAGAGATCCTGTTACTCGTCAGCCTGTAGAAGCTGGAAAAGCGGGTATGTTGGAGTTTATTACCCCAGTTCCACATTCATACCCAGGCAATGTGGTATTGACCGATGACATCGGTGTTCTCGAGAACGAACCATGTCCATACGGCAGAGCAGGTCAGCGATTCCGTGTGGTAGGTCGATTAAAGAAGGCAGAGGTTCGTGGTTGCGGTGATATCCTTTCTGCAAAGCTTACATTCAACGCTAAATCTGCACAGGGTGCTGTGGATGACACAAATCTCGATGTTCTGTATTTCAGGGGTACCCTGACAGCAGAGGATGGCGAAGGTCAGTTGACGGAGATAATCGCACACCTTAATGCTCAGAGCGAGTGGCTAAAGGCACAGCCTATAGATGCTATTATTGGCTTGATAGGAGAAGCCGCAAAGAAATGGCTTGCTGATCCTAAGTTCGCATTCTTGAAGGATAATGGCTTGTTATTCCTATCCCAGTGGTGTGATGCAAAGCACTTGCGTCAAATTGCAGAAGAGGGTCTTCGTGGCAATGTGGAGTATATGGATGGCTTCAAGCCTTTCCCTACATCCGGGAAACATTTGCTTCGTGCCAACAGTCGTGGACTTTGCTGCCACTGGATGGCTGGTAACGTGCAGATTCTTGGAGTGTTTGCTCTCGTTCAGTGTATTATGACAAAGAATCCAAACCTCTTGAAAGTAGCGGCCAAGGATGGTGGAGTATTCTCTTCTTTGATGGGTGCATTCGAGGGGCTTGAATATACAACATCTGATGGTTACATCATTAAGGGTGATGACCTGATGCAGTCAATCTGTGTAGTATATTTCTCGCGCAATGCGCGCAAGCTGGGTGAGATGATGTCGCTAGCTTCTGCTGTTCGCATTGCATGGGGTGGTAAAGAAGCTGTAGAGGCTGTTGCAGCATTCCCTTCAACTATCGACTGTCAGACTGTTATATTCGGTCCAAAACTCTCTTATGCCGTAATTGCCAAGGAGGAGTTGGAAAGCGAACATGCTGCTAAGAAATTGGCTCGTAGAGTATCGGTTGATGTGTCAGTATTTGATCAGGCTGGTTGTGCTTCGCCCCATAACCTTTATATAGAGAAGGGTGGTGTGGTTTCACCTGAGCGTTTCTGTGAGATCCTTTCTGAGGTGTTCCCAAAGACTGAGATTCAGATACCAAAGCCTGCAATTTCACCTGAGCAGGTTTCTGCTATCCACACTGCTCGTGGAGTGTATGACTTCAAGGGTAAGGTATGGGGTAGTGAAACAATGTCATGGAGCGTATTGCTTTCAGACGAGGAGAAGTGTGAATGGTGCAAACCTGTTTATTCTCGCGTGATGATGGTGCATGAGGTCGAACACATCAACGAAGCTCTTGAACATATTGAGGACTTCATCCAAACCATCGGTATTGCAGCACCTGAAGAGAAGGCAATTGATTTTGCAAACAAGGCAACCTCTAAGGGCGTAGCTCGTTTGCCGCTCATCGGTCGTATGCTTAACTTCGAGATGCCATGGGATGGTGTGTTCCTCATTGACCGATTGGTAAAATGGAATAGTTTGTTCGGACCTCTCTGTTAAGCAATACTGCTCACCCATTTTAGTTTCGACCATATCTATGAGTCCACTCCGAAAAGTAAAAAATCTAGATTTTTGTACAATTTTGGCTTGCAACCATTTTTTACACCTTAAACAATAATATCGGTCATTTCTCTTATTATATAATGTCAAATAATAGAAGCAATGTTCAAGCAATCACCCGATGCCATACAGCAGGATTAATTCAAATTTTTCATTTGGAACCAGACCATCGTTATGGTAAAACGTATATTAATGCCTTAAAAGAAATGATATAGAAATTTAGATTATGAAAAAAAGAGATGTTTCGTTTGATATATTGAAGGGTATTCTTATATACCTTGTAGTTTTAGGCCACTCAATATCTTTTTTGGAGGGAGAAAATTGTTGGAGAAATACTCTGTTTAATAGCATATATATATTCCACATGCCTCTCTTTATTTTTGTTAGTGGCTATTTCTATTATCCAAGTGCATTTTGTAAAACTGATTTCATAAAAAAGAAGGCAATCAGACTTCTTGTTCCGTGGTTTTATTGGTCGTCATTAACATTAGTAATTACATTTTGCCTATTTGATATTTCTATCTCTAACGGGTATGATTTGTTGGACTTAATATTTCGCACATATACATCGTATTGGTATTTAATATGTCTATTTGTGCTGTCTATATTATTTTACCCTGTAGTTAACATCGGAAAAGTTCAAAGTTATTGTTGGCTATCTGGTCTTCTGGTCGTTCTGTTTGTTTTTAGCCTGATATATTGGGATTTCGTTCCATATCCGATATTTAAAAATTGTCAAGTCATTCGACAGGTCATCCCATTTGCGCTTGGTCTTGCTTATTTTAAGTATGGAGAAAAATTTAATAATTATTTGAAATGGTGTATTGTCGCATTTATGATTGTCTTCATGGCTCTATTGTGGGTGAAATGGGGGTTCTGGATATCAGCATATTGTGAGTATCAAAAAATATTATCTAACAGTCCATCGCTGATTGTTGCATTTGCAATATTAATTTCATTGTCAAAAAGAATTTCATCAAATATTGTTGGTGCTGTTATTTCCTGGATAGGCAAATACTCGCTTTCAATATATCTTTTACACGTGTTTCTTTTTTTTGTTGCGCGTCGGCTATCTCCGTCTTTTAGTTATTCAATATTGAACGCACTTCTTTTGTCGTTGATAATGATGATCATGTCTGTTCTAGTCATAATGGCTCATAAATTATTATTAGGTAAAAAATCTCAATATATCGGATTATGAAAATAGGATATATTTATGTAATCAGTCAAATTGTGTCTCTTTAGTTTCAACTGGAATACGTATTCAAGCCCTGATCTAGAAAGAATGGTTAGAAGCGTTGTAACATGAGGCCGTATTCATCAATGCTTGGGATATAAGCGAAACTTGAATATATTTATGAGGATTTCCATTTAGGCATATAGTAGTTGGATGCTTACATTGGACAGTTCCTGAATTTTAATAATTATGATGAGATTAATTCTTGCCAAGGATATTAGTCTTGATAATAGCAAGGATTTATTTGTACGACAGATAATCATAAGTTATATTCTTGAACCGTGAATGGTCAGCTATATGCTTTTGAATGCTGATCTTGACTATGATACTAGTGTAGCGTCTAATTGACTCGTATTTAATATCTGACAATTCCGGATACAAAGATATCAGCTTAGTTCTTATTGTGATATAATGTTATTAACTTAGAAAAAACATATAAAAATTTATATAATGAAACCAACCTATATAATTGGTGAGATCGGACAAAATCATAATGGCTCTATTGATTTGGCGAAATTAATTGTAGAGCTTGTTTCAAGACCAATTGTAGAAGATGCATTCGGTCTCGATTTAAGTCCGATGGATGCTGTTAAAATGACAAAGAGAGATCTAAAAGAGGAACTCGCCGAGTCTCAAATGAATAGGATTTATGATAATCCTAATTCTTTTGGTCGCACTTATGGAGAGCATCGTGCTTTCCTTGAATTAGACGATAAAGCTCATTTTGAGGTTTATAAATATGCCAAAAGTCTTGGCCTTGATTTCGTTGAGACATTTTGTGCTAAGGGATGTCTCTCTATGCTTAAATTGTTTATGCCAGACAAACTTAAGGTTGCTAGTCGAGATCTTACTAATCTTCCACTTCTTAGTGCACTTGCTGAGACAAAAATTCCTATTATCTTATCAACTGGTATGGTTGGCAAAAAGGAATTGGATGATGCTCTTAATACTATAACTAAGTATCACAATGACATTTCAATTCTTCACTGTGTATCTCAGTATCCTACCCATCCCGATAATTTGAACCTTAACACAATCACTTATTTGAAGAAAAACTACGGTCAGTATTCCATAGGATTCTCCGATCATACTATCGGTATTTCTGCTCCTGTCGCCGCTGTTGCAATGGGAGCAGAGATAATTGAAAAACATATTACTATTGACAGACGTATGAAGGGTACAGATCAGAAAGGCTCTCTTGGTCCTGATGGTGTAAATCGTATGGTACGTGATATCCGTTTGCTAGAACACAGTATGGGTGTTGAGGATATTCATATTGAAAAAGATGTTGCTTTATCTAAGGAAAAACTTGAACGCTCAATTGCAACCAAACGTGTGATACGAGAAGGAGAGATAATCACGAGCAATGCACTTCATATGCTTAGTCCTGGTAATGGTTTTAAGTGGGCACAAATTAGTGAGGTAGTCGGTAAGGTGGCGACTGTCGATATTCCTGCTAACGAGGTTATTTATCCTAAATACTTAAAATAATATGGGCAAGTTACTTTGCATAATTCCTGCAAGAGGTGGCAGTAAAAGAATTCCGCACAAGAACATATTACCTTTCAAGGGGAAACCAATTATAGCTTATACAATAGAAACTGTAAAGGAAAGTGGTATAGCTGATGAAATCATGGTCTCTACTGATGATAAGGAAATAGCAGATATTGCTATGAAGTATGGCGCGAAGTTCCCATTCCGTAGATGTGATAAAACTGCAAATGATGTATGTGGTGTTGCAGATGTTCTTGTTGAAGTTGTAAATCAATACAAGAAGAATGGCCGGGAGTTTGACTATGTCCTCTGTGTGTATGCAACAAATCCTCTACTGAGAAAGGAGTGCCTTCAGGAAGCTTTTGAAAAGTTGAAGTCAAATCCGGACGCAGAATCAATCTCTACCATAGAGGTTTATTCATATCCGCCACAGAGAGGCATGATAATCAGGGAAGACGGCTTTATGGTTATGAACCAACCAGAGTACTATAGTGCCCGATCACAAGACTTGCCAAAGCTCTATCATGACAGTTGCCAGTTCTTCCTCTTCAAGACAGAGGCATTGCTTCGCGATAAGAAACTATACACACAGCATTCCCTCCCATACATCATCAAAGAGTCAGAGTCTCAAGATATTGACACATTAGAGGATTGGAAGCTGATGGAAATGAAATATGACTTAATGCATAATAAGGAATGAGAGTATTATTTACCGGAATAGGGTCAATTGGTAGCAGACATGCCAAGAACCTTCATAACATTTGTGTTTCTCGCGGTATAGAACTTATAATAGATGTTGTTCGACTCAGTGACCGTAAACTGCCAGAAGAAATACTGTCCATCATTCGTAATGAGGTACGATCAGATTGTCAGTTGGACTGTCATTATGATGTAGTATTCATTACTGATGTAACAAAAACGCATTTTGACAATATACTCAAATATCGCTCAATATGCGATAATATGTTCATTGAGAAACCAATCTTTGAATATCCTGACTATTCCCTTGAACAGATAGAACCAGTTTCTCCTAACGGAGTTTACTATGTAGCTGCACCAATGCGCTTCTCCAATTACTACAAACAGTTGGAGAAAAGTGTAAAAGAGGGGAAGGTATATTCTACAAGAATCATCTTTTCTAGTTATATGCCAGATTGGCAAAAGGGTAGAGACTACAGGAAGAGCTTTAGAT
>JAGHSE010000442.1 GCA_018066015.1 Candidatus Colivivens equi | reverse complement strand
ACAGATTATAATATAAAAAAATAATATGCTTACATTAAAATTAATAACAGAAGAAACCGACAAGGTCATTAAGGGCTTGGAGAAAAAACATTTTCCAAATGCAAAGGAAGCAATAAACAGAGCTATTGAAATAGATAAATTGCGTCGTGAAACTCAAACTCAACTTGATGCTACATTATCTGAAGGAAAGAAATATGCCGCTCAGATTGGTATGTTAATGAAACAAGGAAAGGTAGCAGAAGCTGAAACTGCAAAGGCACAGGTTGCTAAGCTCAAAGAAACTACAGCAACACTTCAAGCAAAGTTGCATGATGCTGAAGATGCGTTGACTGCACATCTTTACACTATTCCTAATATTCCTTATGATATCGTTCCAGAAGGAACAGTTGCCGAAGACAACCTTGTTGTAAAGTCATCGCTACGTGAATGTCATGAGGGTGATAAGGTGGGAAATTGGACTACTGTGCCTGAAAATCCTGAAGCAAAAACTCCTCATTGGGAACTCGCAAAAAAGTATAATTTAATTGACTTTGACCTTGGTGTGAAAATTACTGGTGCTGGATTCCCAGTGTATATTGGTAAGGGCGCACAGCTTCAAAGAGCGCTGATTAATTTCTTCCTTGACGAAGCTCGCAAGGCTGGCTATGTTGAGATTATGCCTCCAACAGTTGTTAATACTGCGTCTGGTTATGGTACAGGACAACTTCCTGATAAGGAGGGACAGATGTATCATTGTGAGGTTGATGACCTTTACCTAATTCCAACAGCTGAAGTGCCTGTTACGAATATTTATCGTGATGTGATTATTGACGAGAAGGATTTACCTCTTAAGAACTGTGCTTATACACAGTGCTTCCGTCGTGAAGCTGGTAGTTACGGAAAGGAAGTACGAGGATTAAATCGTTTACATGAATTCTCAAAGATTGAAATTGTGCGTATTGATACTCCAGAGCATTCTGAAACTAGTCATCAGGAAATGTTGCAACATGTTGAGGGACTTCTTAAAAAACTAGAATTACCATATCGTATTTTAAGACTATGTGGTGGTGATCAGAGTTTTACTTCGGCAATTTGTTATGACTTTGAAGTTTATTCTGAGGCTCAGAGTCGTTGGCTTGAGGTATCTTCTGTTAGTAATTTTGACACTTATCAGGCTAATCGTCTTAAATGTCGTTATCGTCGTAGTGAGGATAAGAAAATCCAACTTTGTCATACACTCAATGGAAGCGCCTTAGCTCTTCCTCGTATTGTAGCAACTATTCTTGAAAATAATCAGACTACAGAAGGTATCCGTATTCCTAAGGTATTACAACCTTACTGTGGTTTTGATATGATTAAATAAGCGAACTCATCTTTATGTATAAAATCGTTTCCAAGCAGCAATTTTCAGAAAAGGTCTTCAAACTTGAGGTTGAAGCTCCTTTGATAGCAAAGGCTCGAAAAGCTGGGCATTTTGTTATTGTTAGAGTAGGGGAGAGGGGTGAAAGAATTCCGCTCACCATTGCTGATGCCAATATTGTAAGTGGTACAATTACTTTAGTCGTGCAAACTGTGGGATATTCTTCACACAAATTATGCAAACTGAATGTAGGTGATTATATTACTGATGTTGTCGGTCCCCTTGGACAGGCTACGAATATCCAACATTTTGGAACTGTTGTTTGCGCTTGTGGAGGTGTCGGCGTCGCTCCAATGTTGCCGATTATCAAGGCGCTGAAGGCTGCTGGAAATAGGGTGATAAGTGTTCTCGCTGGGCGTACTAAGGAGTTGATTATCCTTGAAGAAGAGGTCAGAAAGTATTCTGATGATGTTATCATTATGACAGATGATGGCAGTTATGGGCAGAAGGGTGTAGTGACTATTGGCATTGAACAAGTAATTGTCAGGGAAAAGGTGGATAAATGTTTTGCCATTGGTCCAGCTATCATGATGGAATTCTGTTGTTTGCTCACGAAAAAATATAATGTTCCTACTGTTGTTTCACTTAACACCATTATGGTAGATGGTACAGGTATGTGTGGCGCCTGTCGTATAACTTGTGGTGGTAAGACGTGTTTCGTGTGTGTTGATGGTCCTGAATTTGACGGGCATCAAGTTGATTTTGATGAGATGTTCAAACGAATGGGGGCATTCAAGAATGAGGAACTGGAAGAGATGAAGAAACTTGAACAGAGTATTACTGGGTATGAAAATGTTAATCAAACAGAGTCTTCGTCCATTGAATTTCTCACTGACAGATCTATGTCTTGGCGTGAAGAACTGAGAAAATCTCTTACAGCAAAGGAACGTACAAACATTCAGCGTTGTGTGATGAGAGAATTGGATCCAGTCTATCGTGCTACGACCCGTACAGAAGAGGTTAATCAGGGATTATCCGCAGAACAAGCTTTGTTGGAATCTAAACGCTGTCTTGACTGTCCAAAACCTACTTGTATGGAGGGGTGCCCAGTAGGTATCAATATCCCTTCTTTTATTAAGTGTATCGAAAAGGGAGAATTTCTAAATGCTGCTAAGGTCTTGAAATCTACTTCATCACTTCCTGCTGTATGTGGACGCGTTTGCCCACAAGAAAAACAGTGTGAAAGTCGTTGCATCCATCATAAAATGGGTAAACAACCTGTCGCTATTGGGTATCTTGAGCGTTTTGCAGCTGACTATGAACGTAATAGTGGAATTATGTCGTTGCCTCAATGTAAACCTGCTAATGGTATTAAGGTTGCAGTTGTGGGATCAGGACCTGCAGGATTAAGTTTTGCTGGTGATATGGCTAAGTATGGTTATGATGTAACCGTATTTGAGGCTTTGCACGAGATTGGAGGAGTTCTCAAATATGGAATACCCGAATTCCGCTTACCAAATTCAATAGTTGATGTTGAAATTAATAATCTCAAACAAATTGGTGTTAAATTTGTTACAAATTGTATTATAGGTAAGACTCTTTCAACTAAACAACTTGAGGAAGAAGGTTTTAAAGGGATTTTTGTGGCTAGTGGCGCTGGATTGCCTAATTTTATGAATATTCCTGGGGAAAATTGTACTGGTGTCATGTCATCTAATGAGTATCTTACAAGAATCAACCTTATGGATGCTTCTAATCCTCTTGCCGATACTCCAATATTGAAAGCTAAAAATGTGATGGTAGTAGGTGGTGGCAATACTGCTATGGATTCATGTCGTACTGCAAAGCGCCTAGGTGCTGAGCATGTGTATATTGTGTATCGACGTTCTGAGGCAGAAATGCCTGCTCGTATTGAAGAAGTCAAGCATGCAAAAGAAGAGGGCATTGAATTTCTAACTTTGCATAATCCTATTGAATATATTGCTGATGAGAAGGGGGCTGTTTGTCAGGTGCGTTTGCAAATTATGGAACTTGGTGAACCTGACGCAAGCGGACGCCGTTCGCCTGAGCCAGTAGAAGGGGCGATTGAAACATTAGACATTGATATGTCAATTGTAGCCGTAGGGGTCAGCCCGAATCCTATAGTTCCAAAATCTGTAGCAGGACTCCAATTGGGACGTAAGAACACCATAGCTGTTAACGACAGAATGCAATCTAATATTCCTACCATTTTTGCTGGTGGTGACATCGTTCGTGGAGGGGCTACTGTTATTCTTGCAATGGGCGACGGTCGCAATGCGGCTGCTGCCATGCATGATGCAATTTCTAAGAATGAAATATGAGTTTTGAAGAGAATACTATTTGTGCAATAGCAACCGCTTCTGGTGGCGCAATAGGCATAGTAAGAGTATCTGGTAAAGATGCTCTTTTTAATACTGACGCAATATTTCGTGCTATAAATGGAAAATCATTAGTAGATGCTAAACCGAATACAATCCATTATGGTGAGATAATTAATCAACATGGTGAAATAATAGATGATGTCTTGGTTGCAGTATATCATGCTCCATTTTCATACACAGGTGAAGATGCAGTAGAGATAATGTGCCATGGATCTTTGTATATCTTGCAAATGGTAGTTCAGTTGTTATGTTTGCAAGGATGTGTATTGGCTCAACCAGGAGAATACACTCAACGTGCATTCCTTAATGGAAAAATGGACCTTTCGCAGGCTGAAGCGGTGGCTGACCTTATTGCGTCATCTAATGTGGCTACGCATAGGCTGGCTATTAGTCAGATGAGAGGTGGATATAGTAAAGAACTAAGAACGTTGCGCGAACAACTCTTGGAAATGACTGCGCTATTGGAACTTGAAATTGATTTCAGTGAAGAAGATGTGGAGTTTGCTAATCGACAACAATTATTTTATTTGGCTCAAAAAGTTGATAAGAAAATATCTAATTTGGTTGAATCATTTAGATTAGGCAACGTGTTGAAAAATGGAATACCAGTTGCTATCATCGGGCAACCAAATGTAGGAAAATCAACTCTTCTCAATAGATTACTTCATGAGGATAAAGCTTTAGTTAGTGAAGTACGTGGCACAACTCGAGATGCTATTGAAGATAGTATTTTTATACAAGGAATTCTCTTTAGATTTATTGATACTGCTGGTATTCATACTACAGATGACGTAGTTGAATCAATGGGGATTGAACGTACTTTGAAAAAGGCTCAAGAGGCTGATGTAATTATTATGATGAAAGAACCTGGTGTTGAATACCCAAATATCAGTGTCTCACAAAATCAATATGTTATTCGTGTTGAAAACAAAACCGAAGAATTTCAGGCGCTGACAGGAATTGGTGTAGATGAATTAGAGGAAAATCTTGTTAAATATGCACAATCCAGGCAACAAACCGATTCGGATATAATTGTAACTAATGTTAGGCATATCGAAGCATTGCGACTTGCTCTTAGCGACATTCAAAGGGTTGAGCAAGAATTGACTGATGGATATACTACTAGTGACATTATTGTCATAGATCTTCATGGATGTATCAATCACCTTGCAGAAATTACCGGAGACATAACCTCTGATGAAACTCTTCACTCTATCTTTAGCAGATTCTGCATCGGCAAGTAAATACCGATTAGCATCGATTACAATCAATCATAAAATATCACATAAGGCGTTCATTATGAGTGCCTTTTCTGTTTTTAGAACTTTATAATAAAGTCCGTTAATAGTCGTTTTTGCTCGTTTTTTTGTACCGCTCTTGTACCGCTTCTTCCTAAAACCCTAAAAATGGGTGGCGGAGGTCAGCGAGATGATTGAAGAATTTCACGATGGTGCACGATGGTTCACGATAATGCACGATAAAGTCAATTGTCATTGGCCATAGTAATCCAACAAATATTAACATAAATGAACAAAAATGGCAACAAGTAAGCTGAAAGTCCTAAGGACATGCGAATTTTGTGGTAAAGAGTTTTACGCACAGAAGGTTAGCACTCTCTACTGTTCAAAGCGGTGCAATGAACTTGCCTACAAAAAGCGTAGGCGACAGAAACAAGTCATCGAGACGGAAGCCCGAGTAACACAGAAACCTATTGAAGCAGTTAATGAGAAGGAGATTCTTTCTCTTAAAGATACTGCTATACTCTTGGGTATTACCAAGCGAAGTGTCTATAACCTTATTTATAATGGTACACTTCGGGCGCATAAACTCAGTAATAGAATGACTTTTATTCTCAAATCTGACATCGTTTTAATGTTTGAAGGCAAAACTTATGTCAAAGAGGTAAAGCCCGAACGCAAGCCTATCACCGAGTAGGAGGCAAAGAGCGAAACATGTAGACAATCATATATACTCGCAGCTCGTTTAATACAGAAAAAACACTTGTAGTCGGCGTAAATCATGCGCAAAATTATAGATTTCCGACAAGTTCAAATATATTTTTAGCGTTTTCCATTCTTTATTTGAAAATAAATTATTAACTTTGCACCCGTAAAATTCAACAAATTACGCCATGCTCATAGGTAGAGAAAAAGAAAAGGAAGCTTTGCTGAGTGCCTTCGAATCCGGTCAATCAGAATTCATTGCAGTATATGGACGTCGTCGTGTGGGAAAAACTTTTCTCATACGAGAGACCTTTGAATATAAATTTGCTTTCCAACATACAGGAATACTTGACGCGCCTCTTAAAGAGCAATTATCAGAGTTCCGTCAGTCGTTGTATCGTGTAGGCATGGGACGCAAAGCCTTGCCCAAAACATGGAATGAGACATTCCACCTTTTGGAAGATTGGCTTGAAAGCCTTCCTGAAGGCAAGAAAGTAGTATTCATAGATGAACTTCCATGGATGGACACCACACGTTCAAACTTCGTACGTGCTCTAGATCACTTCTGGAACAGTTGGGCAACGGCTCGCAAGGACATCATCCTTGTTGTATGTGGTAGTGCCACATCATGGATTATAGACAATATTGTGATGAACTATGGTGGACTTCACAATCGTTTGACAAAAAAGATTCATCTTCATCCTTTCACCCTCCACGAATGCGAACTCTTTTGTAAGAGTCAAGGATTTGGCTATAAACGCAATCTCATCATGGAGGCATACATGGCGATTGGCGGCATTCCATATTATTGGAGTTTCATGCAGAAAGGACTTAGCGTAGCTCAGAATCTTGACCGTATGTTCTTCGAAGAAGATGGCGAACTTGCTGGTGAGTATAATGCTCTTTATGCTTCATTATTCAAAAACCCTACGTTGCATATCGCTATTATCAATGCTTTGTCGACAAAGAAAGCGGGCATGGTAAGAAATGAGTTGCTGGAGAAAGCAAAGATAACTGATAGCGAACATTTCAGTAAGGCTCTCAAAGAATTGGAACAATGTGGATTTATCCGTAAATACACTTGTCTAGGCAAAAAAATTAAAGATGCCATGTATCAGCTTATGGACAACTATACCCTATTCTATTTCCAATTTGCACTGAAAAATGCAAATGGAGACAAAACCTTCTGGACAAGCATGTACAACTCCACTCTCCACAATACTTGGGCAGGACTTGCCTTTGAGCGAGTATGCCTTCAGCACATTGAGCAAATCAAGAAGGCACTTGGCTTCGGAGCTGTCATCAGTACAGCACACTCGTGGAGAGGTCCAGGTGCACAGATAGATCTTCTCATTGACCGAAATGACAGCGTCATCAATGTATGTGAGATGAAGTATAGCAAAGGTAAATATGCTTTTAATGAAGAGGAGCTAGAAAAGATGCAGAATCGCATTGACACTCTTCAAACAGAAACAGAGACGCAGAAGACAATACACCTCACTCTGATTACCTCGAACGGAGTAACGCCAGGTTCTGATACTCACAACATCCAGAGTATGCTTACCATGGATGATTTGTTTGTGTAGTGTATAAAAACTGGTGCTAACGGCACGTCTTATCAGCAAAAATTCGTACCTTTTGCCATGTCTTGTTACGATTTTTGCTTGTTTTTTAATCACAATACTAAAATAAGTGAAAAATCTGACATGGCAAAATCCTGAGCAACTTTTTGTTGCTCAGGAACTTAAAATATAATTAAATCAAAGTGTTGCGGAATTAAGGTTTATAAATATGGGCATAAGTCGTGATGATATAAAAGGCAACTATAGCGAAGCTTTGGTCACAAACCTCTGCTTCAGGGTAGCCGAGACAGGAGATTTCCTTGGCTTTGTAAAAGAATACATGTACGATGACGATCCCATTGTCGTACGCAATGCTTTGAGCGCGCTTTCCAAAGCAACCGATGAAGAGTTATCACAACTGAATCCTATCAAGGACGAACTCATGGATATGGCAATTAGATGCAATAATTCTTCTGTCAGACGCGCCCTATTCGGAATCATTTTTAGACTTGAGATGAACGAGGAAGATATACGAACCGATTTCCTTGACCATTGCCTTGAGAAAATGGCTGATCCAAATGAAGTGTCTAGCATACAGGCACTCTGCATGAAACTCGCCTACAAGCTGTGTAAGTTTTATCCAGAACTATTGACCGAATTGAAACGGGCATTAGAAGCAATGGAAATCTCATATTACACTCCGGCGGTAAAAAACGTCAGAAGCAAGATTTTGAACAAAAAATATAAAGAATGACAGTGGAACAACCTATACTCAACACCCACAACAAGGAGGAACATCGTCCTTCTCATACTGCAGAGCATCTTCTCAACCAAACGATGGTGAGGATGTTCGGTTGTGAACGCTCGAAGAATGCACACATTGAGCGTAAGAAATCAAAGATCAATTACAATCTCGCAGATTGCCCAACACCAGAGCAGATTGTTGAGATAGAGCATAAGATGAATGAACTCATTGATATGGATCTTCCTGTTACATACGAGTTCGTGACTCGCGACAATATTCCTGAAGGGGTGAAACTTGATAAACTGCCAGAGGATGCCAGCGAAACACTACGTCTTGTACGCATTGGTGATTACGACATCTGTGCGTGTATCGGTCAGCATGTTGAATCTACCAAAGAAATTGGAACATTCAAGATTACAAGTACGAGTTATAATGACGGCTCGTTCCGAATAGTGTTCAAGGTGAATATCGGAAATCTATAACCCAAAGTGCAAGACATCCATACTATAG
>JAGHSE010000424.1 GCA_018066015.1 Candidatus Colivivens equi | reverse complement strand
ACATCATATAATATGAACAATTTAATTGATAAAATTATTGAACGTGCAAAAGCAAACAAGCAACGCATAGTTCTTCCTGAGAGTCTTGAAGAAAGAACTCTCACTGCTGCTGATCGAGCTTTGGCTGATGATTTGGCTGAGATTATTTTAATTGGTAATAATGACGAAATTCATGCTCTTGCATCAAAATTGGGTCTTACTCATATTGACAAAGCTACAATCATTGACCCTGAAACGTCTGACAAAACTGCACAATATACTCAATTGTTGTATGATTTACGCAAATCAAAGGGTATGACTCTTGAAGAAGCTCAGAAAAAAGTGTTGAACCCATTATATTTTGGTTGTCTTATCATTAAGAATGGTGATGCTGATGGCCAGATTAGTGGCGCTTTAAGCACAACTGGAGATACTTTGCGTCCAGCATTGCAGATTATCAAGTGTACTCCTGGAATTACTTGCGTCAGTGGGGCTATGCTGATGATTACTGATGCTCCTGAATATGGTGAAGATGGAGTCTTGGTTGTTGGTGACGTTGCTGTAACTCCAATGCCTGATGCTAATCAATTAGCCCAGATTGCGGTTTGTACGGCTCAGACAGCAAAGAGTGTGGCAGGTTTTGCTGAGCCTAAGGTCGCTATGTTGTCTTTCTCTACAAAAGGCAGTGCTAAACACGAAGTGGTAGATAAGGTCGTTGAGGCTACACGTATAGCTAAAGAACTGAATCCAGATTTGCATGTAGATGGAGAATTGCAGGCTGATGCAGCTCTCGTCCCGTCTGTAGGACAGAAAAAGGCTCCTGGTAGTGATATTGCAGGAAAAGCTAACGTATTGGTATTCCCTTGCTTAGAAGTAGGAAATATTGCATATAAACTAGTTCAGCGACTCGGACATGCAGATGCTATTGGCCCTATTCTTCAGGGTATTGCTCGTCCTGTCAATGACCTTTCAAGAGGTTGTTCTATTGATGATATTTATAAAATGATTGCAATAACAGCATGTCAAGCACAGAATTGAATTTATAATTTGAAATATGAAAATTTTAGTATTGAATTGTGGTAGTTCATCAATAAAGTATGCACTCTACAATATGGATGACCAAAGTGTCATAACTAGTGGTGGTATTGAAAAAATAGGTTTGCCTGATTCTTTTATCAAATTAAAGACAACAGATGGCAACAAAGTGAAGATTGAACGCGAAATACCAGAACATACAGCTGGAGTTCAGTTTATTTTTGAATGTCTGACTAAAGGTGAACATGCCGTTATCAGTAGTCTTGATGAAATAGATGCTGTAGGACATAGAATGGTACATGGTGGCGAAAAATTCAACAAGAGTGTGCTTCTCACTGATGAAGTCATGGCTGAATTTGCAAAGTGTAATGACCTTGCACCACTTCATAATCCTGCTAATATCAAAGGTGTAAATGCTGTTAAGTCTTGTCTGCCAAATATTCCTCAGGTTGGTGTATTTGATACTGCTTTCCATCAGACTATGCCTGATTATGCATTTATGTACGCCCTGCCTTACGATTTATATAAGGAATATGGTGTACGTCGCTATGGATTCCACGGAACAAGTCATCGTTATGTATCACAACGAGTGTGTGAATTTTTAGGTATTAAGGCAGAAGGTAAGAAAATAATTACTTGTCATATTGGTAATGGTGCAAGTATTGCTGCAGTAAAGGACGGAAAATGTGTTGACACAAGTATGGGACTTACTCCACTTGAAGGACTTATAATGGGTACTCGTAGTGGTGATATTGATGCTGGTGCAGTGACTTTCCTTATGGATAAACTTGGTCTTGACACAAACGGTATAAGTAATCTTCTCAACAAGAAATCTGGTCTTGCAGGAGTAAGTGAAGGGTCAAGTGACTTCCGTGATATCCTTGCTGCAATTGAGGCGGGTAATGATCATGCTCGTCTTGCAAAAGAGATGTACACTTATCGCATCAAAAAATATATTGGTCAGTATGCAGCAGCAATGGGCGGTGTTGATATCATCGTCTTTACAGGTGGTGCAGGAGAAAATCAATGGGAAGTTCGTGAAGGCGCAACTACTGGTCTTGATTTCCTCGGAGTTAAGATGTGCAAGGAGAAAAATCATGCTATCCGTGCCACTGAGGCTATTATTTCCGAGCCTGACAGTAAGGTGACAGTATGTGTAATTCCTACAGATGAGGAATTGATGATAGCTACTGATACACTTGCTTTGGCAAAGTAGTAGTGATTATATCAGTTTTTCAAGAGTATCTGTAAATTTATGAATATCCTCTTCGGTAGTCGCATAGTTATGCAGACTGCCGGATAGGTATTGTTCATAAGCCGCCATATCAATCAGTCCGTGACCAGTAAGATTGAATAGTATTACTCTTTCTTCTCCAGTCTCAATACATTCCTTTGCTTCACGGATTGTAGCAGCAATGGCATGTGCGGATTCTGGAGCAGGTATAATACCTTCTGTACGAGCAAAAAGCATAGCTGCATCGAAGGTTTCTATTTGTTGAATATCAACAGCCTCCATAAGGCCGTCTTGCATTAATTGACTAGCGATTGCACCAGCTCCATGATACCTAAGTCCACCAGCATGTATATTTGCAGGCATGAATTCATGACCAAGAGTGAGCATAGGCAATAATGGAGTATATCCAGCTTCGTCACCAAAATCATATTGGAACACACCTTTTGTGAGCTTCGGACAACTTTCAGGTTCTGCAGCTACGAAACGTGTCTTGCGTTCTCCAATAAAGTTATGTCGCATAAAAGGAAATGCAATCCCTCCGAAATTGCTACCACCACCGAAACAAGCAATTATGACATCTGGATATTCACCAGCCATCTCCATTTGCTTTTCAGCCTCAAGACCAATAATGGTTTGATGGAGTGATACATGATTCATGACAGACCCAAGAGTATAGCGACAATTATCCGTAGTGCGACAAAGTTCAATAGCTTCGGAAATAGCAGTACCAAGCGAACCTTGACAATTAGGATTTTTGTTGATGATGTTTTTCCCAGCACGCGTTGACATAGATGGTGATGGTGTGACTTGTGCACCAAAAGTCTGCATTATGCTACGTCGATATGGCTTTTGATTATAACTGATTTTTACTTGATAAACAGCAGCATCTAATCCAAATACATTGGCTGCGTATGAAAGAGCCGCACCCCATTGTCCAGCTCCAGTTTCAGTAGTAATACTCTGTATGCCCTGTTGTTTGGCATAATAGGCTTGAGCAAGAGCAGAGTTAAGTTTATGGCTTCCAATAGGACTTACACTCTCATTTTTGAAATATATGTGCGCTGGTGTTCCAAGTGATTTTTCTAATCCATAAGCACGTACTAAAGGAGTGCTACGATAATACTTATATAGTTCACGCACTGGTTCTGGAATATCAATCCACGCATCTGTAGTGTTGACTTCTTGTTTGGCACATTCTTCACAGAAAATTGGAAATAAATCTTCAGCTGTCATTGGTTGATGAGTCTGAGGATTTAGCATAGGACGAGGCTTGTTAGGCAAATCCGCCAGAATATTGTACCATTGCCGTGGAATGTCATCTTCAGAAAGAAAGTAGCGCTTCATATAGGATAGTTTTTACGAATTATGAGTTAAATATTGCTTGATAACATTTTTCTACTGCTCCAGCTTTGCTATAAATGTATTCTCTGCCCCTTTCCCCAATCTGTTTGCGATAAGCTTCATCTTCAATCAAGCGGTCCATTTGAGTTGTGAAATCCTGTGCATCCTGAACTTCAATACATCCGTTGCATTGTTTGAGTTCTTGTACTTCCAAATATTTTTCATTGACTGGT
The DNA here is from genome assembly GCA_018066015.1 of Candidatus Colivivens equi. GTDB lineage: Bacteria > Bacteroidota > Bacteroidia > Bacteroidales > Bacteroidaceae > Colivivens > Colivivens equi. The sequence continues at coordinate 6,556 of JAGHSE010000424.1, read as the reverse complement.
CCAAATATGACGGGTACGCCATATACTGCAGCCTCTGGTACATTGTGAACTCCTCCAGGGAAGAATCCACCACCAACCATAGCAATATCGGCATAACGATATATTGAAGCAAGTTTACCAAAGAAATCAATGATAAATACATCTGCTTCACGAAGTTGGGTGTCTATATTGTTAAGAGTTCCAGCCTTTTGATTAAACTCGTTGTCGGCAAATTGAGAATAATAAACGACCTTGCGCCCTTCAAGCATCTGTTCTATCAATTTCATGTGATGCCCAGTAAGCTTATGAGGTGCTATGATGAGTTTCCAGTCTTTGTGTTGATTCATGTATGGAATATAAACCTCTTCATCTGTTTCCCAGCTACTACCAATAATAAAAGTCTTTTTTCCGTCGCAAAATGTTTTGACTAATGGAAGATTAGAAGACATCTGTTTTACAAGTATTACACGATCAAAGCGAGTGTCACCTACTACTGAAACATTGTTAACATTATGTTTTTCCAAAATGTCTTTACTTTCTTGATTTTGTACGAATAAATGTGTGAGATGTTTCAATGGTCCAACATTACCATACCATTTGAAATAGTACTGGCTTTCGCGGAAAATACTTGAAACACTATACATCTTGATATGCATCAAGTGAGCAATGTAGATATAATTAGCCCAGAATTCATATTTAATCAAGATTCCGATTTCAGGATGTGCTAATCTAAGAAAACTAGCAGCATTGCCAGGGGTATCAAACGGAAGATAGCATACCACATCTGCCCCTTCAAAATTCTTTTGGACTTCATAGCCTGATGGTGAAAAGAAAGTAACGAGAATTTTATATTCAGGATGGTCGTGGCGTACCCTTGCCATAAGTAGCCTACCTTGTTCAAATTCACCTAACGAAGCACAATGAAACCAAATTACTTTATCGTCTTTCTTGATTTCTTTGCTTAATTTAAAGAAGGTCTTAGCTTGTCCGTGCATTTGTTTGCGGAGCTGTTTTTTAAATAGACTTGCTACAGCACAAGCTATAACCAATAGATACATTCCAAATGAATACATATGGATTTAATTTCAGCTTTAGACTTATAAATTATTCGCAACTCAAAGATGTGATTGCAAAATTAATTCGTTTTATAGTTTCCTGTTTTCCTAAGAACGCAGATAATTCGTACATGTCTGGTCCTTGTCCTGCACCAACCAAAGCAACTCGCCATGCATTCCAAGGACGGAGACCAGTCTGTTCTGCCCAAGGATCTACTGCTGCTTTTTGATTTTCTATTGTAAAGTCATCAACGTTGCTGAGAATATCAACTAATTGACGCATCATGCCAGCAGTTTCTTCATTCCAATTTTTACGTATGAATTTATCATCTTTATTGAATGAGTCAGGTGCTACAAAGAAAAATTTGCAAAGAGGCCAAAGGTCTGACACAAAACTGATATTACGTTTTTTCTTATTATTCTCTTTATCAACATATTCTATAACCTTTGTTTTCATCATCTCTACTACTTGGGCTTCTTTTTCTGGTGTACTTTCAATTCCATTAGTCTTGAGTAGCGCATCAAATTCAGGTGTCCAATCCTTCGCTGGTTTATTGAGAAGGTATTGATGGTTAAACCAAATGCCTTTTACATAATCAAAACGAGCACCAGCCTTACTGCACTTGCTCAAATCAAATAATTTGACCATTTCATCAAGTGACATCACTTCTTGATCATTACCAGGGTTCCATCCAAGTAATGCAAGGAAGTTTACAAGTGCTTCTGGAAGATAACCTTTCTCACGATATCCTGATGAAGTTTCACCGCTCTTTGGATCGTGCCACTCTAAAGGGAATACAGGAAAACCAAGTTTGTCACCATCTCGTTTTGAGAGTTTTCCGTTGCCAACAGGTTTCAACAAGAGTGGAAGATGAGCAAACTGTGGCATTGTATCTTGCCAACCAAATGCTTCATAAAGTAATACATGGAGTGGTGCTGATGGTAACCATTCCTCTCCGCGAATTACATGTGTGACTTCCATAAGGTGGTCGTCAACTATATTAGCAAGGTGGTATGTAGGTAGTTGGTCAGCACTTTTGTATAGAACCTTGTCATCCAGTACTGATGAATTAATACTAACATCACCACGAATAATATCGTGTACAACTACATCACGTCCTGGTTCTATTTTTATGCGAACTACATATTGATGACCATCATTGATGAGTTGGTCAACTTCTTCCTTTGACATTACAAGAGAATTGCGCATCATGAGGCGTGTACTTGCATCATACTGGAAATTTTCAATTTCTGCACGTTTTGCATCAAGTTCTTCTGGTGTGTCAAAGGCGATATATGCTTTATCTGCATCAAGAAGTACCTGTACATATTTTTTGTAGATGTCTTTTCTTTCAGATTGACGATATGGACCATGGTCACCTCCAAATGAAACACCTTCATCAAAATTGATTCCTAACCATTTAAAAGACTCAATGATGTACTCTTCTGCACCTGGCACAAAACGATTAGAATCAGTATCTTCAATTCTAAAGATAAGGTCACCTCCATGTTGCTTGGCAAAGAGATAATTGTATAATGCTGTACGTACGCCACCAATATGAAGAGGGCCTGTTGGACTTGGTGCAAAGCGTACTCTTACTTTTCTTTCCATATTATTGTTGTTTATTTATTGTCAGATATATTTTTTTCTTTCTTTTTTTGATTTCAGTACCTATTGTGCATACAAAAAGAGCGTTAATAAGTACGAAACATATATTTGCTATAGTTTCAGTAGTTGTTATACTTTGAGGATGGAATTGCATAACTATTTCATGATGACCAGCTGGCACCTTCATTGCGCGTAGTACATAATCAGCCCGAGCAATGTCGGCAGGTTGACCATCAATAGTTGCTATCCATCCAGGATAGTATATTTCAGAGAATACTACTATGCCACCATTTTGACTGTCAACTTCATATTTTACTTCATCAGATACTAATGATGTTTGAGTAATGTTACGAGATGCAATTTCTGCTGAATCAACAGCATTTATGGTTCCAAGTATAGGCGTAAATTCTTTTGCAACAACTGCCACATGTTTCGGAGAAACTTGTTTCAGGGCATCAATTTCTTCATTTGCATTGTTGACTTCCAGAACTTCGTCAACAAACCATGCGTTTCCAAATGCAGCAGGATTCTCAACTGGAATTTGACTGCCATCTTGAGCTGGCATGATAAACCATTTAGTATTCATCATATTGATGACAGGAAACATAGTTTCTGGATTTGCAATAGTGTCAGGATGAGTAAGATATTCAAATACTTTACTCATCTCTCCACTGATGTGTTGTTCTATCAATTCCTGATATCTGCGTAGTTTTGCAGCATGATATCCACCAACACTACTAAATGATGCAGAAGTGGTGTTGTCATTAAAAGTACTTACCGTAAAGTTCATTACTCGGTAGTTACGATTTGTTCCTGACTGTTCTAAAATATATTGTTCAGCAGATGTCTTTTGTAGTGCCTGAATATCATAAGGCTGTGTGAACATTGCATCGTTTAGGTATCGTTTATTTACTGCCCACATATCAATGAGGCACAATGCTATGATAAGCACGGAATTTGGTATGAAGGCTGTCTTATTATGTCCCTTCACTAATCTGTAGATAAAGAAACTACCGATAAGAATGATGACAAAACTTCTCCATGCGTCAGCAGTCAGCATAGCCTGACGCATGGTGCTGATACTGCCAAGTATGGTTTGGCCAAATAAATTATCAAAATATCCTTGTGATACATAACTATCAATTGCATTACGATCTTGAGAACTGATGCAATCTCCAAAAATAGTAGTTGGAATAATAGCAAACAACAAACAAATACCAGCAGTAATTCCTGCACTCCAATAGAGGGCTTTCAGTTTTGCTTTTGTGTCTAATGCAGATTTATTGTTAAGCAGTTCCTTTAATCCTAACATTGAGAGTAGTGGTATTGTGAATTCTGCTACTACTAAGATTGACGAAACAGTTCGGAACTTGCTATACATTGGTACATGGTCAATGAAGAAGTCTGTAAATCCCATAAAATTCTTACCCCATGCGAGCAGTATTGAAAGGATAGTAGCAACTATTAATGCCCACTTTATCGGACTCTTTCGTGGGATAATGAACAACGCCAATACGAATAGCATGCACACCAATGCACCTAGATATACTGGTCCACTTGTTCCTGGTTGTTCGCCCCAATATTGTGTAAATGCGCCATAAATGCCATTGCTGTTAAGTTGTGCATTTGCTTTGTTCATCGCAACTTTATTATCCGACAATGGAACACTTGCTCCGCCCATTACATTAGGAATGAGGAAAGTCCATGTTTCACCAATTCCGTAACTCCAATTCGTAATATAACTACGTTCAAGTCCACTATCAGTCTGATCTCCAATCTTCTCCTCTTTGACTAATTCAGATTTACCTCGCATAGTATCATTAGAATACTCATACGTATGATAGAGGTTGGAAAAATTGACACCAATAGCAATGACCGCAGCAATAACTATGCATCCTGTGCTTTTTATCCATGAAACTATGTCTTTTTTTTGTATGGCATCAACAAGGAATGCTACAACCAAAAGTATTTCTGGAATAAGAAAATAATAAGTCATCTGCACATGGTTGCTGAGTATTTGCATACTTGCAAAAAATGCAGTGAGCGTAAGTCCTAATAAATATTTCTTTTTATAGCATAATACTACACCTGCTATAGTTGGTGGAATATAAGCCAAGGTCAGCACCTTCCAAATATGTCCAGCTGCAATAATAATAAAGAAATAACTAGAGAAGGCCCAAATGATAGCTCCTAATGCTGCCATCCATTGTTTGAAGTCGAACGCACGCAATAGGATATAGAATCCAAGCATACTAATAAATATGTAGAAGACATAATCAGGCAACCAAAGATGATAAATTTTATCTAGAAAAGATAATTTATCAGTTGAGTCGTAACTTGGTGCAATCTGATAAGTAGGCATTCCGCCAAATATGGAATTGGTCCACCTCGGTGTATCGCCATCATGAGCGTTACGATATTGGTTTATTTCCACAGTTAAACCATCAGCAGCAACATTGTCATGCTGATTGAGCCTGCGTCCGTCAAATGTTGCAGGGGCAAAATATAGTAGAGCAATAATGATAAATAATATCACACATGATATATCAGCCCAATATTTTTTCAAATAACTCATAGTTGATATGCTTAGATGTTATTATGAATGTCATTTATTTGAAAGTAATGAGGAAATAGTTTTTCTTACCCTTTTGAACGAGTAGATATTTCCCGTCAATAAGATCATCACAAGTAATTACCTGATCAAATGCATTCAGTTTGTCTTTGTTGATACTTACACCACCACCTTGAGTCAGTTTTCTCATCTCACCTTTGCTTGGGAAGATAGTAGCCTTCTCAGTGCAGAGGTCAACAACCTTAATCCCATCTTTCAATTCATCTTTAGAAAGTTCATAATGAGGTACTCCATCAAATACTGCAAGCAGAGTCTTTTCATCTAATTTGAGAAGGCTGTCCTTTGTTGCTTTACCAAAAAGAATTTGACTTGCTTCAACTGCCATATCATAATCCCTTTCACTATGAACCATGATAGTGAGTTCCTTTGCAAGACGCTTTTGCAGTGGGCGCAAACCAGGGTCGGCATCTTGTTCTGCTATAAGTGCATCTACTTCTTCCTTTGTTAATAGTGTGAATATCTTGATGTATTTTTTAGCATCTTCGTCTGAAGTGTTCATCCAGAACTGATAGAATTCATACGGAGAAGTATAATCTGGATTTAACCAAATATTACCCTTTTCAGTTTTGCCAAATTTAGTACCATCAGCTTTAGTTACAAGTGGACAAGTAAGAGCAAAACATTCGTTACCATTTATTCTGCGTATGAGTTCCGAACCAGTGGTGATATTGCCCCATTGGTCAGCACCTCCCAGTTGCAACTTGCATCCATGATGTTCGTTGAGATAGAGAAAGTCATAACCCTGAATAAGCTGGTAAGTGAATTCTGTGAAAGATAATCCATCGCGAGCTTCACCATTAAGACGCTTTTGTACACTATCCTTTGCCATCATATAATTGACAGTGATATGCTTGCCAATATCACGAGCAAAATCAAGGAATGTAAAATCTTTCATCCAATCATAGTTATTCACCAATTCAGCTTTGTTAAGAGCGTCACTGTCAAAGTCAAGGAATTTACTCAATTGTGCTTTTATACATTCAACATTATGTCTTAGAGTTGCCTCGTCAAGCAGATTTCTTTCTTGACTCTTTCCTGATGGGTCGCCAATCATACCTGTAGCACCACCTATGAGCGCCAATGGTTTGTGACCACATTTCTGGAAATGTTTCAACATCATCACACCACAAAGGTGTCCGATATGAAGTGAATCTGCTGTAGGGTCAATGCCAAGATAAGCAGTAACCTGTTCTTTTGACAATAATTCTTCTGTTCCTGGCATCATGGTGTGAATCATCCCACGCCACTTTAATTCATTTACAAAATTTTCCATTGTATGTA
>JAGHSE010000333.1 GCA_018066015.1 Candidatus Colivivens equi | reverse complement strand
ATGACGATGATGAATGGTTATTAAATTATATTTAGAAAATACAATGAACAAGAAATCTTTCTTTTTAGGAGTTATAACTGGTATCGTTATAACTTTTGTAGGCTTACTGGTTATTGGATTAGTAAATCAAAGTTCAAATAACAATGATCCTATCGAGTACCTTGAACAGCCAATGAGCTATGAGGACAAAGCAGAAACTTCATTCAAAGTGATACAGGTTTTTGGAGATGCAGCTTTAGCTAAAGAGATTTCAGATAAAGAATTCGATCTCTATTTCGGCAATACAGTTTTAATTCTTGGTAGTGATTTCTACAATAGCCAGATTGTAACTATTATTAATCCTCAAAGAATTGGAACATATAGCTATACAAGCAATAGTGATAGACCTATGACTGTTCCGGTTATTGATGGAGAAATAAAATAAGAATTGCACACCGCAAGCGATGAGCAATATAGGGGGAGGCTCGAAATGTTTGCACATTGGCTACATTGGAACTATTTGAAATCACAGGGCGTGTGTGTTTGTCCTTAGTGATTTTGACAAAATAAGTCCGAAGGACATTGTGGCTGTATAAAGCATCCATGAGGTTCAACATGTCGAACACGTTTCGTAGCTGGTTATCCTTCGGCGTATTCGGCTAGAGCCAATATCCATGGTCAGTAGGGATGCGGATCTGACTTTTTTCGCTTATTCTGTATACAACTGTCAATGATTTGATTGAGAAGCTAATTCTAGCTAAATTCTTAGCTAATGAAAGCTAATCGTTTGGTCATTTGCCAAGAATCATATACCTTAGCTGCAAAAAAGCTATGAGTATAGAGAGAAGGTGCTATTTGAAGTATGACTTCTGGTATGAAGGTGTACATCATAAAGGATGTGTAGTTCTGGATGAAGACTCTCCGGGTGTGCAGATGATGTACGATGACCATGATATTGAGGTTACTTGGATCAAACGTATCAGACATAAGGGGAAACACATTGAGCTGAATATCGTCATAAATGATGATGCATACGATCCTAATGAGGGGATGGTAGTAGCTTCGGCTTGGGTGTGTGTATATTCGTTGAAAGACAATATAATCGACCAGTTTGAACCTGATCATTGGTCATATATTGATGAGTATGACGATTCGAGGAATGTATGTAAGGAAACATTATATACGGCGTAAGCTGTGAAACGAAGAAAGATATAATTGAGAAAGAACCTAACAATAGCATTGGCGGGCTTAAGCATCCATGAGGCTTATAAACATGTCGAACACGTTTTGTAGCTGGTTATCCCTCGGCGTATTCGGCTAGAGCCAATATCCATGGTCAGTAGGGGTGCGGATCTGACTTTTTAATTATTTTGTGTAACAACTAAAAACTATACATTGATGAAACGAGAAACAAAAGTCGTCATTATTGGCGTGATCAGGTTAAGTATTGCCATCGGCTTAGGTATCTTGAGCCTCATGGCTGGACAGACGGGATGGGCTTGCATAATGTTTGTCGTAGCCATATTCATGGGTATAGATAGCTACAGGTCGTATAAGGACGAGAACTATGACCATACCAGTTCTTCGGATGATCATGATAGGACGGATGATCGGGATTGACCAATATCCATGGTCAGTAGGGATGCGGATCTGACTTTTTGACTATACAACTGAGATTTGAATCTTCAAAAGCTGGTATTCTCACGGCGGAAAAACATGTTTGTGTAGTTTTTTGAGTTTTTATTTGGTGAAATTGAAAAAGTGTGCTATATTTGCGGCAAGAAAACCAAGTATTATGAATAGTACCTCATTATCAGTAACAGATCTTTATGGTCAGTGGTTGTCAAGTTTGTCTGTGTCAGAGAAACTTGATATTATCTCATTATTGACTGATTCTTTACGTAATAAGAAATCAAAGTCCGAGAAGGTGGACATTGACGCTATTTTTGCAGGATTTAGTAAAGACTGGGGTGGCGAAGGTACTCCAGAAGAGATTGCTGCATCTCTACGTGAGAATAGTCTTGATACTAGAGATGTAGAGGTTTGGTAATATGGCACGTTATATTCTTGATACATGCACATGCATTGCTATGCTGAAAGGCAATGAAGACGTGCAGGCCAAAATCAAGGCTGTAGGATTTAGTAATTGCTTTGTGTCTGAGATTACAATTGCAGAATTGTATTTTGGTGCAGAGAAATCGGGTAGACAAAGCCACTTCCAGGATGTGGAAAATATACTGAAACTGTTTAAGGTGCTTCCCATTACTTCTGCATTGCTTCAATATGCAAAATCTCGTTGGTCGTTGGAAAGAATTGGCATGAAGATTGACACAATGGATTTATTCATCGGATCTACTGCTTTATGTAATAAGATGATATTGGTAACAGGAAACACCAAACATTTTGAAAGACTGGAGGGTCTCAAACTGGAGAACTGGATGTAATTCGAAATATATCTCACTAATGCCAGAAGGATTTTCTTCTGTTTTTTTTCCCTTGTTAGGACGATGTCTTCGACAACATTGTCAAGTTTTGGCAGATAATAATAAATGATGTATCTTTGCACCACACTTACATTATGCCAGATAATCAAAAGTATCCATGAGGCTCAACATGTCGGTCGTTTTGTAGCTGGTTATCCCTCGGCGTAATCGGCTAGAGCCAATATCCATGGTCAGTAGGGATGCGGATCTGACTTTTGAACTATACAACTGATATTTGAATCCTCGAAAGATGCTATTCTCACTGCGGAAAAACATGTTTGTGTAGTTTTTTGAGTTTTTATTTGGTGAAATTGAAAAAGTGTGCTATATTTGCGGCAAGAAAACCAAGCAATATGAATGATACTTCGTATATCGCAACTTTGCTTTGCAAATAATGTATTGTTATGGATTTAGAATTTATCGATAATCAAATAAACGAGATACTCAATGGCACAAGAGACCTTCCTCAATTTAATCAA
>JAGHSE010000405.1 GCA_018066015.1 Candidatus Colivivens equi | reverse complement strand
GAAAAAGCCAAAAACATCAAAATAGCAATAACGCCCATAGTTCGTTAATTATTTATTTTTGCGGGGAATTAATAGAATACCCCTTAAACAACTTCAAATATGTGATATTATGAAAAAACTCTCTTTTTTAATTCTTGCTACAACTGCACTTTTTGCGTGCACTAATAATGGTTATAAAATATGTGGAGAAGCTACTGATTCTCTGAAATTTGCATACTATAGCCACGACTATTTTATTTCAGAACAAGTTGATTCTGTTGCTATCACTGATGGACGATTTGTGATTGAAGGACAAGCTGATAGTACGTCTTTTGCTTTTATTGCTTTGGCTGATGGCAGATCATGGAGTGTAATTCTTGAACCTGGTGAAATAACTCTCAACAATGCAGGAAACACTGCTACTGGTACGCCCCTCAATGATGCATTCTCTGAATTTGTAAACAAGGTTCAACCTCTTGAAGATGAAAATAAAATTAAGGATATATTTACGGAGACTGTTAATGCTCACAAAGGTGATGTCGTAGGAGCGTATTGTGTAGTTGTTGCTAAACAAGTTATTTCAATATCATTTGCTCAGGAATTGGCAACATCACTTACAGAAAAAGGTAAGACTTATCTTTGGAAATTTGAACCTAAGGACAAATTTGAAATTCCTGAAAAGGGTATTGAAGGTGATATGTTCACTGACTTTGAAGTAGAATATAACGGCAAAATACAGAAGTTGTCTGATTATGTAGGTAAGGGGCAATATACTTTAGTCGATCTTTGGGCTAGTTGGTGTGGACCTTGCAAAGAGGAGATTCCTAACATAAAAAAGGTTTATGAGGAATATGGCAATAAAGGGCTAACTGTGCTTGGAGTTGCTACATGGGACAAACCGGAAGATACAGAAAAAGCTATTACTGAATTGGGTATTACCTACCCTCAGATTATTAATGCTCAAACAATTGGTTCTGATGCTTACGGAATTGAAGGTATTCCGCATATCATACTTTTTGGTCCTGATGGTACTATCCTGAAAAGAGATCTTCGTGGGGAGGAAATTCTTAATGCCATAAAAGATGTATTTGAATAATCATGATGCATGTAGCCATAGTTATTCTTAATTGGAACGGCAAGGAAATGCTTCGCAAGTATTTACCTTCCGTGATTTCTAATTCTCAAATAGATGGCGTCAATATTATTGTTGCTGACAATGGTTCTTCTGACGGTTCAATAGATATGTTGAAAGCAGAATTTCCTAATGTGGGCATCATAGCTTTTGATAATAACTATGGTTTTGCTGAAGGCTACAATAAGGCTCTTGCTGAAATTGAGGCTGACTACTATCTGTTACTCAATTCTGATGTGGAAATACGACAAAAGAATTGGCTACAACCTATGATTGAGTATATGGATGCTCATCATGAATGTGCAGCATGTCAGCCTAAATTGCTCTCACTGTTACACCCTGATGAATTTGAATATGCAGGTGCTGCTGGGGGATTTATTGATATGTTTGGCTATCCTTATTGTCGCGGACGTGTATTTAATAAGGTGGAGAAAGACCTTGGTCAATACAACAATATCGTCTCTCTTTTATGGGCTACTGGGGCAGCATTGTTTGTAAGAGCTGAGGATTTCTGGTTTGCAGGAGGACTTGATGGTCGCTTTTTTGCTCACATGGAGGAAATTGACTTATGTTGGCGGATGCGTTCCTTGGGAAAAAGGATTGTTTGTATTCCTGAAAGTATTGCATATCATCTTGGTGGTGCTACTCTAAATCAGGGAAATCCTCGCAAGACTTTTCTCAATTTCAGAAACAATATGCTGATGCTTTATAAGAACCTGACTAAGAGACAAATTTGGTGGATTTTGCCTCTTCGGTTTATTCTTGACTTCGTTGCTGCAATGAAATTTCTTATTAGCGGAGATACTCCAAACTTCAAGGCGGTACTAAAGGCTGACAAGGAATTTATAAGACTCTGTCCGGAGTTTTCAGAAGATAGAAAACTAAACCTCGACCGACGAGTACTAAATCATATTCCCGAACATACAAACAGACTCATTCTTATTAAGTAATTTAAGTTCGTATGTATAACGTTTACTATAAACTGACGCCTATGGCATAGTCTTTTATAACGTAAATAAGTTTGCAGAGGCGAACTGATTCTTTTATTTCACGCAGAGGCGACTCAGCCAACTTTGTTGTTTTAATTTAGTTAGCAGGGCACTCCTTGCAAACAAGTTTGCAGTATTGCTCTCTACCTAAATTTCAACACATCATAGATGTGTTCTGAGTCTTTGCAGAGATTGCAGAGAGACGCAAAGAGTCTTTTGCTCAAAGAATAAATAATTTACGGTTAAATTTACAGGTAATTTACGGGCATTTACGTTAAAATAAAATATATCTGATGCCTACGGCGTAACGTGAATTTGCCGTGAATTATCCGTGAATTGTTCCGTGAATTATTTCTTTGCATAAACATTAATACTGATTATAGCCCCACTTGCATGCTCAAAGAATAAATAATTTACGATTAAATTTACGTTAAATAAAAACCCGCTCCAAAAGGAACGGGTTTATTTATTGAATAGGAATAGAACTGTCTTTAAGCTTCTGTTGGAGTTTCCTCAGTTACTTCTTCTGCTTCTTCTTCAGCTACAGCCTCTGCTTCCTTAGCTGCCTTTGCTTCAGCTTCTGCCTTACGATCTGCACGAAGTTTTTCTGCAGCCTTGACTGATTCTGCGTCTGGAATTACTTCAAATGGAAGTATTATTGACACTTCTTTATGGAACTGGAGTGTTGCCTCATGATTACCAAGAGTCTTGACTGCTCTAAGGATAACCTTCTTAGCTTCAATCTCAAGTCCCTTCTGCTGAAGAGCTTCAATAATTTGAGGTACTCCTACTGAACCATAAATATTCTGACCATCTGAAACCTTAGCTTCAATCTGGAGAGATACACCTTCAAATTTCTTTGCTTCAGCCTCAGCATCTGCCTTAATCTTTGCTATCTTGTGTGCACGCTGCTTAAGTTCTTCGTTCAATGCCTTTACTGCACTTGGAGTTGCAAGTATTGCATATCCCTGAGGAAGAAGATAATTACGAGCATAACCATTCTTTACTTCTACTACGTCGTCCTTGTAACCTAAACCTTGGACATCTTGCTTCAATATAATTTTCATAACTTATCCTCCTTTTTTACTTAAGCAAATCTGTTACGAATGGAAGCAATGCAATGTGACGAGCACGCTTTACAGCTTGAGCGACACGACGCTGATATTTAAGAGATGTGCCTGTAATACGGCGAGGGAGCAACTTTCCTTGTTCGTTCAAGAATTTTTTCAAAAACTCAGGATCCTTATAGTCAATGTACTTGATACCGCTCTTCTTGAAACGGCAATACTTCTTCTTTTTAACGTCTGACTGCTGGGGAGTCAAAAAACGGATTTCACCATTCTGTGTTGCCATAATTATGCCTCCTTCTTTAAATTACGACGCTTCTCAGCATACTGAGCAGCATACTTGTCAAGTTTTACTGTGAGATAGCGAAGCACTCGTTCGTCACGGCGCATCTGCAACTCAAATCCATCTATCACTGTTGGTTCTGCCTTGAATTCTACCAATGTGTAGAAGCCTGTTGACTTCTTATCAATGCTGTAAGCCAATTTCTTAAGGCCCCAGTTCTCTACATTGATGATCTCGGCACCATTTGTTTCAAGGAGACCCTTGAACTTTTCAACCGCTTCCTTCATCTGTTCATCAGATAAAACGGGAGTCAAAATGAAAACGGTTTCGTACTGATTCATAAACGTTTAATTGTAATGTTAATAATAAATTTGTCTTGTGCATAAAAACACGAGTGCAAAGGTAAGAAAAAAAAACGAATCCACAAACTTCGCGCAAAAAAAAGTTTGTGTTTACGTTTTTGTTTACATTTTTTTTCTTACCTTTGCATTCACAAGTAAAATTATCACAAAAACATTATGGGAAACAATATTAAAAATTATTATGGCATTGCCATTACCATTTTAGGTGCAGTTCTTTTGATTCTTGGTATGCTTGTACCTTTTATGCGTGACCTTCTTGACCAAAATATCTACACAATAGGTAGTCTTGTTTTGATTATTGGCGGTATTATTTTTCACGTTATCTATAACAAGAAGCACCTTCCAGAGGATTAATTCTTAAACTTCATAATTTATTATTCTAAAAGGTCAATTCACATGATGCGAAAAAATAACAAATAAGCACCATGCGATTTGGTTTTTTAGTTTTGTGTCAAAAAAGCTATTTGTATTATCTAAATCATGAAAATAGATTCATTATGTATTCATGCAGGATATAGCCCTCGTAAGGGTGAGCCTCGCCAGATGCCTATAATTCAGAGTACTACCTTTAAGTATGATAATAGCCTGCAAATGGGTAAGTTGTTTGATCTGGAAGAAGAAGGATATTTCTACACCCGCTTACAAAATCCGACAAACGATATGGTTGCTGCTCGTCTTACCGCTATGGAAGGAGGTGTCGCAGGTATGCTGACTAGTTCAGGACAAGCTGCTAATTTCTTTGCTTGTTTTAATATTTGTGAAGCAGGTGGCCACATGATTAGTACTTCTGACATTTATGGAGGGACATTTAATCTATTTGGATGTACTTTCAAGAAAATGGGCATTGATGTAACGTTTATCAATCCTGATGCTAGTAACGAAGAAATAGAAGCTGCATTCAGGGATAATACAAAATTAATTTTTGGAGAGACAATATCAAATCCTGGTGTAAAAGTTTTTGACATTGAACGATTTGCAAATGTAGCACATAAACATGGAGTACCTTTAATTGTAGATAATACATTTGCAACTCCAGTCAACTGCCGTCCATTTGAATGGGGGGCTGATATTGTAACTCATTCAACAACGAAATATCTAGATGGTCAAGGTGTACACGTAGGTGGTGCTATTATTGATAGTGGTAACTTTGATTGGGAATCTAATGCGTGTAAATTTCCAGGACTTTGCACTCCAGATCCTTCATATCACGGATTGATTTACACTCAAAAATTTGGGAAAGCGGCTTATATCACAAAAGCGACCAGTCAGTTAATGCGTGATTTTGGGTGCATTCAAAGTCCTCAAAATGCTTTTTATTTAGGTTTAGGATTACAAACACTTTCTGTTAGACTAAAACGCCATACAGAAAGTGCAAAAAAAGTAGCTTCGTTTCTTAAGAATCATCCTGAAGTATCATGGATTCATTATCCAGACTTAGAAGGTGACACAGAACATGCAAAGCAAATTAAATATCTTCCTAATGGCTCGTGCGGTGTGATGTCGTTAGGTCTCAAAGGAAATCGAGCAAGAGCAGAGCGTTTCATGGATGCTTTGAAGATGATTACTATAGAAACTCATGTAGCTGATTGCCACACATGTATTCTTCACCCTGCCTCTCATACTCACAGGCAGCTTTCAGATGAACAACTGAGCGAAGCTGGTATAGCGCCAGACCTTATGCGGCTAAGTATTGGTTTGGAAGATGTTGATGACATTATTGATGACTTAAACACTGCTCTAAATAAATAATTCTATAGACTTTCTCAAATCAATTATCGGATTAATACATTATGAAAGTACTTAAATTTGGTGGCAGTTCGGTTGGCTCTGTTGAAGGTTTGTTGCATATCAAGCATATTGTTGAAAAAGAACAAGCACCTATAGTTGTAGTATCAGCTTTCGGACATACTACTGATGACTTGATTGATATTTCAAAACTTGCCGAAAATGGCAATGCTGAATATGTAGATGCTCTGAACGTATTGATTAACTATCATCACGAAATTGTTGATAGTGCAATTAGTTCTGCTAATGAGAAAAAAAACACACTCATAACAATTGATGCATTATTTAATGAACTACAAAGTATCTATCAAGGGGTACACCTTATAAAAGATTTATCCGAAAAGACTTTAAATGCCATACTCAGTTATGGTGAGAAAATATCATCGCATATCGTAAGTGCTGTAATCGGCAATGCTATAAGAATTGATTCAACTGAATACATAAAAACTGAAAAGAAAGGTGGAAAAAATATTCTCTATTCTGCATTAACCGAATCGCTTCTCCAAAATGATGCTTCCAAAATAACATCAAGAGTATCTGTGTGGCCAGGATTTATAGCAAAAGATGCTTCAACTCAAGAAATCACGAATCTTGGACGTGGAGGGTCAGACTACACTGCCAGTATTATTGCTGCTGCACTAAATGCAGATTTTTTAGAAATCTGGACTGATGTGGATGGTTTTATGACAGCAGACCCACGGGTAATTAATACTGCATATACCATTACTCATCTGAGTTATCATGAAGCAATGGAATTATGTAATTTTGGAGCAAAAGTAGTTTATCCTCCTACTATTTATCCAGTCTGCATAAAGAATATCCCTATTATTATTCGCAATACATATAATCCAACTGGAATAGGCACTATTATCCAGCAACATAATCTCCCTGAAGAACGAGTCATCAAGGGTATTTCTTCTATCAATGACACAAGTATTATCACTGTTTCAGGTCTCTCAATGGTTGGTGTTATTGGTGTTAATAGAAGAATCTTCTCTACCTTAGCTGAAAATCAAATCAGCGTATTCCTTGTAAGCCAAGCATCTTCTGAAAATAGTACTTCAATTGGTGTTAAAGAAGAGGATGCAAAAATTGCGTGTGAAGTTCTCAACGAGGAATTCCATAAAGAAATTGAAATGGGAGCAATGTTCCCAATGACATTGATTTCAAATTTGTCAACAATAGCTATTGTGGGTGATAACATGAAACATACACCTGGTATTGCTGGCAAATTATTTGGTACATTAGGCCGAAATGGCATTAGTGTCATTGCTTGCGCTCAAGGTGCATCTGAGACGAACATTTCTTTCGTCGTAAACAAAGCGAATCTTCGCAAGTCGCTTAATGTCATTCACGACAGTTTCTTCCTATCTGAATATCAAGAGCTCAACATTTTCATCTGTGGAGTCGGTACTGTCGGTGGCAAACTTATTGAACAAATTAATTCTCAACAAGATAAATTAAAATCAGAATATAATCTCAAACTCAATATAGTTGGTATAGCTAATAGTAGTCATGGTATTTTCTCTCGCGATGGTATAAATATTCAAAATTATAAAGAGGAACTCTACAATAGTGAACCATGTAATTTAGGAAGATTAAAGGATGAAATTATCAGTATGAACATTTTTAATCCTGTGTTCGTGGACTGCACGGCTAGTTCTGATGTTGCTACCATATACAAAGATTTATTTGAACATAGCATATCAGTAGTAGCTGCGAATAAAGTGGCTGCATCATCTGACTATGATAATTATTCTTTGCTTAAGAATTTAGCTTTAAAGAATAATGTAAAATTTCTCTTTGAAACAAATGTTGGTGCTGGGCTTCCTGTTATTAATACCATTAATGATTTACGTAATTCAGGAGACAAGATTCAAAAAATTGAAGCTATACTTAGTGGAACTTTAAATTTTATTTTCAATACAATTTCTGCTACTATCCCATTTAGCGAAACCGTCAAAATGGCAAAAGACCAGGGCTATTGTGAGCCCGATCCTCGTACCGACCTCAGCGGTAAGGATGTCATTCGTAAAATTGTTATTCTTTCTCGTGAAGCTGGCTATAAAGTAAGTCAAGAAGATGTCCAAACCAACTTATTCATTCCTACTGAATTCTTTAATTGTAGCATAGATGATTTTTGGAGGAATCTTCCATCATTAGACTCCGATTTTGAATATCGTCGTCAGGATCTTGTGGCAAGACACAAGTGTTGGAAATTTGTTGCCACTATGGAAAATGGCAAATGCTCCGTAGCATTAAAGGAAGTTGAAGAACATCATCCATTCTATGGTCTTGAAGGCTCTAACAATATAATTATGCTCACAACGGAACGTTATCATGATTATCCTATGCTCATTCAAGGATATGGAGCAGGAGCTAGTGTAACTGCTGCAGGAGTATTTGCAGACATTATGAGTATCGCAAATAT
>JAGHSE010000227.1 GCA_018066015.1 Candidatus Colivivens equi | reverse complement strand
AATAAAAACTATGACTATTACAGATTTACAACCAAAATTAGTATGGGAAAGTTTCCATTCACTAACACAAATTCCACGTCCTTCTGGACACACAGAGGCAGTAGCTGCATTCTTAGTTAAATTTGCTAAAGAACATGGTGCAAAAGCTAAGATAGACCCAGCTGGTAACGTGTACATGCAAGTTCCTGCAACAAAAGGTTATGAAAATCGCCAAATGGTAATTCTTCAAGCTCACATGGACATGGTTCCACAAAAGGCTGAAGATAGTTCCCACGACTTTGAAAAAGACCCTATTCAAACTGTAGTTGACGGAGATTGGATTAAAGCAAACAAGACTACCCTTGGTGCTGATGATGGTATGGGTATTGCAACAGCAATGGCAATCATAGCAGACAAGAATGCGAAACATGGTCCACTTGAGGTACTAATCACTCGTGATGAAGAAACTGGAATGTATGGCGCTAATGAACTCCCCGCAAAACAACTCAAAGGTAATCTTCTTTTAAATCTTGACTCTGAGACTGAGGGAGAAATCACTATCGGCTGTGCTGGTGGCATGGACATATCTGCAACAATGAAGTACAAATTAGCAGATATTGATATTGAAGATGCTGTAGCATTTAAATTATCAATCAATGGTCTGCTTGGTGGACACTCAGGACTTGAAATTAACGAAAGTAGGGGTAATGCCAACAAACTTATGGCAAGAGTGCTCTTTGCTGTTGTCAACACTATCAATGCACAACTATGTAGTTGGCACGGAGGAAATATGCGTAATGCAATTCCTAGAACAGGTAATGCAACTCTTATCGTGCCTGCATCTAAAGTTCGTTCATTCAAGCGATTAGTTACAAAATGCGAAAAAACATTCAATGCCGAACTAAAAGACATAGAAAAAGAGCCAATAGTTTTGACTGTTGAAAAGACTCGTATGCCTCGCAAAGCTATTCCTGAACCTATTCAGATGAACCTCATCAATGCCGTAATGGTTGCACATGATGGTGTTCTGCGATTTATCCCTACTATTCCTGACATTGTAGAAACTTCAGTTAATTTATCTATCATCAACATTGAGAAGGGCAAAGCTGAGATTTGTATGTTGGCACGTAGTGCAACTAATAGTATGAAACAATTCCTCTGCAATGAACTTATAGCATGTTTCTCTATGGCTGGAATGAAAGTCCGCCTTTCTGGAGGTTACAGCGGTTGGCAACCTAACACTGGTTCTGCCTTGGTAGCATTGATGTCTGAGACATATAAGAAAATGTTTAATGAAGAACCTAAAGTACTTGTAGTACATGCAGGACTTGAATGTGGTATAATTGGGCCTAAATATCCAGATATGGATATGGCTTCTATTGGTCCGACTCTCCGTTCACCTCACACTCCAAATGAACGTTGCTACATCCCTTCTGTAGAAAAATTCTATAAGTATGTTCTTGAACTCCTCAAGAATATTCCTGATAATAAATAACATCATATTCGCAAATCAATCATATTGTTGAAATAAAACACATCATTACATGTTGAATGCTGACAAGAACCTCAAACAGTTTTTCTCAATTAGTGAAGTAGCAAGCCATTTTGGGGTATCCGAGACACTTTTGCGCTTTTGGGAAAAAGAATTTCCTACTATTATTAAACCACAAAAAGGAGCGCGTGGAATACGCAAATACACTCAAAAAGACATAGATAATATTAGCACTATATATCACCTGGTCAAAGAACGTGGGATGACTCTTGATGGTGCCAGGAAAGCTATTACATCAAAACGAGGGGTTGATGCATTCAGAAAACAGGTTGAAGTAATTGAACGTTTGAAGTCGGTGCGTGGTGAACTTCAAGCCATTGGCAGAGAACTCAACGATATGAACTAACAAAAACAAGGTGCTTCATTATTATGAGACACCTTGTTTTTTTTCACACTCTAGAAACAGACTTTATATCTGGAATCTTCTTTAAACTCTTGACTATATTATTTATTTCCTTGACATCATGGACATACAATTGAATATTGGCATCAAATATACCTTCATTTGACTCAATTGAAAGTTTACGAATATTCAAATTCAACAACTTGTATAGTACCTCTGTGATACGATTCAATAGTCCAAACTTATCTAGTCCTTTTAATTGAATGTTTGCAAGGAAAAGATGGTGTATTTCTGTACCCCATTGAACTTCACAAATCCTATTACCAAATTTCACCTTTACTCCTTGAGCTTCATGACATTGTAGCTTGTGGATTGTCACAGTTCCATCATCTTCAATACACCCCATAATATCATCACCAGATACTGGATTGCAACAGTCTGCCAACTTGTACTTTGAACCTATATTGTCATCTGTCAATATTATGACACTTTTAGAATCCACAACATGTTTCTCTGATTTCACCTTTCCAGTCTTCTTTGTCTTGCGACCAAACGACAAAAGTTTCTTAAATCCTCCGTTACTTGAAGGATGTTCCTTCATAGCTAAAAAATCAGCATTGCCTAATTTGATTTTCTCTTGTCCAAGTAAAAGGAAGAAATCATCAACTGTCTTACATGAGTGTAACTCACATAGACGTTCCATCACAATAGTATCGCGAACCATGGAATGTTCTTCCAAAAATTCTCCGAAAAGATGCTCTCCTTTTTTTCTTGCCTCTTTCTCTTCACGACGCAACAAAGTTTGAATTCGTGTACGCGCCTTGGCTGTTGCAGCTACATCTAACCACTCTCGCTTGATTTGCAA
Source organism: Candidatus Colivivens equi (assembly GCA_018066015.1). Lineage (GTDB taxonomy): Bacteria > Bacteroidota > Bacteroidia > Bacteroidales > Bacteroidaceae > Colivivens > Colivivens equi. Next base: position 2,019 of record JAGHSE010000227.1, on the reverse strand, counting down.
AGATTTTGATGTGAGTATCTCAACTTGGTCACCACTTACTAATTTATGAGTTATCGGTACAAGTTTATGATTGACCTTTGCTCCCATGCAATGACTACCAACTACTGTATGTATCGTAAATGCAAAGTCTAGTGCAGTACTGCCAGTAGGCAAAGTCTTTATGTCACCTTTGGGTGTAAAAACAAATATTTCAGAAGCAAATAGATTCAGTTTGATAGTGTCAAGGAAGTCCATCGCATCTGGCTGAGGATCATCAAGTATCTCCTGTATTGTAACCAACCATTTATCCAATTCTGATTCCTTTTCAGTATCAGAATTATTGCCTTCCTTATATTTCCAGTGTGCAGCAAATCCCTTCTCGGCTATCTCATCCATTCGACTAGAACGAATTTGTACCTCTATCCACTCCCCTTTGTTACTCATCATCGTAGCATGCAATGCCTGATATCCATTTGCTCGAGGCTGACTTACCCAATCTCGCAGACGCTCAGGATGTGATGCATAGAGTTTGCTAACTGCAGCATAGATGGCAAAACATTCTTCTAATTCCTGAGTTTGATTCTGTGGTTCAAATACTATTCTCACAGCCAATATATCATATACCTCTTCAAATGATATATGTTTTGTCTGCATCTTGTGCCATATAGAATAGGGTGTCTTTATCCTCGCCTTGATCTCATATTTCATTCCAAGGCTATCCAGTTGTGCTCGGATAGGTGCTGTAAAATCATCAAAGACAGTCAAACGATCAGATTTAGTTATCTCTAATTTACGCTTTACTGCCTCATACTCCTCAGGATGTTCATACTTAAAGCTCAAATCTTCTAATTCTGATTTGATAGTATTTAAACCCAATCTGTTTGCTAGCGGAGCATAGATATACAATGTCTCGCCTGAAATTTTATATCTCTTATTGGCAGGTTGAGCACCAAGTGTGCGCATATTATGAAGTCGGTCAGCCATTTTGATGAGTATCACCCTGATATCATCATTCATGGTCAGCAACAATTTCTTAAAATTTTCAGCCTGCGATGACGTATGAGTTCCGAATATTCCACCTGCAATCTTTGTCAATCCATCAACTATCTGTGCAATCTTCGGACCGAACATATTTTCTATATCTTCTACTGTATAGTCTGTATCTTCTACTACATCATGCAACAAAGCGCAACAAATCGAAGTAGAGCCCAATCCTATTTCAGAACATACTATCTGTGCTACAGCTAGAGGATGCATGATGTATGGTTCTCCAGAGAGACGCTTTACTCCTTTGTGGGCATGTTGAGCAAAATTAAAGGCGCGAGTTATGATATCAACCTTTTTACGATGTTTCGTCTTTAGATACGAGTCAATTAGATGCTGAAAGGCATCTTGCACCATTTTCTCTATGTCATCATCTGGAGACTGAGAATTAATATTTACAACTTGTTGGTCGTCTCTATCTGCCATTTTTCAAACCTTGAATTAAAACTCTAATCTACACTTCACACCATATGAAGTTGGTTGCATACTCACCCTGCTTGCCAAATTATCATGACCTGATATTACTGATGGGGACACCTTCATTGACAAGTCTTTGCCGATGTCAAAACTTGACATTTCTGCATCAACATATGCGTCTATTATAGATAACGCATATACTCCCACCATACAAAATATACTCAAATCTCTATATCTACGATAGTAATCTTTCTTTCGTCTAAACAAATCTTTCAATCTATCTTCATTTGACTTCACATCATATCCTATTGGGAGGAAATTATAATAACTCTGCGTATTTGGATCATCATCCATTATATCAATATATGCTTGAGAATAATCAGAATACATTGTGTTATTCCATTTGATGGCGTACACACAACCTAAAAAACCTCCGTATATAATAGGTAATTTCCAATACTTTCTATTATAAATCTGTCCTCCACCCGGAATGGCTAGAGCTAGCCAAAGAGCTGTCTTTGGATTTGGTTTCCATGATACATGAATGGAGTCGGCTACAAATAACGAGTCCTTTGGAGC
>JAGHSE010000290.1 GCA_018066015.1 Candidatus Colivivens equi | reverse complement strand
TATTGATACTGCAAATATAAGGATATTTTATTAAAAAGAGCCAAAATCTATACAAATATTTTAGCTTTATTGGATAAATACTTATCTGTGCATTATAATTAAGCTTCTTTCTAAGAAATAATGACATACCAGATAAATAATTTTACATTTGAAAGCCAGTCTTTGCATATGGATAATGTGGTCAATGCACGCCAAATGGGAGGATATGTGATGGCTGATGGTCGCAAAATTCGTGATGGTATTTTGTTAAGAGGTGGATTCTTGCAAAAAGCCTCTGACAAAGATATACTACGTTTGACAGAGGAATTCCATGTTGCATATGTATTTGATTTCAGAACCAAAGGTGAAGTAGAGCATGCTCCTGACAGAATGATTCCTGGCAGTAAGTACCTGTGGTTACCAACTATTGATGAAAAAACAGAAAAACTTGGAGAGGGCTGTTTGCCGAAGGAAGCATATCGTGACCTAGAATCTTATCTGCTTGCGAATGCTCATGAAGAACATGTGCAAAACACTGGCAGAACAATGTATGAAAGTTATGTTAGGAATGAATATACCCAACTACAGTATGCCGCATTTCTGCAAAAAATCATAGACACTGAAGATGGGGCATTTTATTGGCATTGCTCTCAAGGGAAGGATCGCACTGGACTTGGAGCAGCTTATCTACTTGCCGCTCTAGGGGCTGACAGAGATTTGATACTACAAGATTTTGCGATTACTAATGAATGTTATCAGAATATCGTCACTCGTCTGAAGACTGAGATTCGCAATAATGGTGGTGGACCTGAAGAAGAAAGGGTTATTCAAACGTTTATTGGGGTGGATGTTGAATACTTCAACGCAGCTCTTGATATCATTGACAAAGAGTATGGGGGAATGGGTAGTTTCTTAACTAACGAACTTTGTTTATCGTTCGAAGATATTAAACTTTTAAGAGATCGTTTACTAGAATAACTGTAGATTTTATACTTCTTCGTCAAAATATAGGAATCGTTTGATGCTCTGTTTCGGTGTTTTTTCAAATTCTTGTTCGTATATCTTAAATCCTGAAATTTGAGCATAGTCAGGCAAATCTTTATTTACGGCTTTTCGAATTTCATCTAGAGTCTGTGGCAAGGTTTCTGCACTAAGCCCCATTGTATTGTACTCATCTGCATCTAAATAGATAAGGCCGTATAGTTTGTTGTCCTTTTTGCTTTGAATTACGACACTTTCTGCTATCAAAGGAACTGAATTCAGACGATCTTCAAGTTCTTCAGGATATATATTTTGCCCCGAAGGACCTAATAGCATATTCTTACTTCTGCCACTGATATAAAGATAACCATCTTTGTCTATTGTACCTAAATCGCCAGTATGAAGCCAACCATCACTATCAAATACTTTACGAGTTTCTTCTTCGTTTTTGTAATATCCAAGCATTACATTGTCACCTTTGCATAAAATTTCGCCTACAATTGATGTTGGATCACTACTATTTATCTTAATTTCCATACGGGGTACCTTGACCCCACAAGAACCTTTCTTGGTTTTGTTATAATGTATGTATGTAATCAAAGGCGCACATTCAGTAGCGCCATAACCTACTGTAAACTTAACATTTACCAAACGGAGTAGAGATTCTACATCCTTATTCAAAGCTGCTCCTCCTATGATGATTTCAAAGAAATTGCCTCCGAAAGCAGCTGATATTTTATCATTAATCTTTTTCTTGATAGATTGACTAATAAGTGGCAACTTGAGAAGTAGTTTCATTTTTAATCCTTCCAATTGTGGAATTACGGTCTTTTGCATAATCTTCTCTACTACAAGAGGTACGGAGACTATGAATGTTGGTTTTAGTTCGGCAAAAGCTTTAAAGATTATTGACGGACTTGGATTTCGTGTCAAGAAGAATGTGTGCATTCCTAAAGCAAGTGGGGCAAGCACTTCAAAAGCAAGACCATACATATGTGCCATAGGTAGTATCGAGACCTCATTGCCTGGAGCTATTATTGTACCGATTTCATCTATATAAAACTTAATATTTGACCATATTGCTCGATTTGGTATCATCACTCCTTTAGATTTACCTGTACTACCAGAAGTATAATTAATGATAAATAAATCTTCTCCATTTGGATTGAAATGATAGTACTGAACACTATTTGGAGAAAATGACGAATATTTTTCCAAGAACAAACTATCCAATTTAGTATAAATATCATTCAACGATTCATTTTTAGTATGACTAGGTTCAAAATTAACTAAGTTAATGAATGTTGAAACATTTGGCATTGCTTCAATATTTAATGTTTCTATGATACTTTCGCCAACGAAAAATAATTTGGTTTCTGAATGATTTACTATATTCTGAACCTGCTCTGCGGTAAATTTGTGGAGTATTGGTACTGCAACTGCTCCGTATGTTACTGCTGCCAGAAATGCAACAGCCCAATTTGCCCCATTACGACCACATATTGCAACCTTATCACCTGGAACTATACCATCACGTTCAAAAAGTATATGTATTTTTTCTATTTGACAAGCTAATTCTGAATAAGTATAAGAAGCTCCTGAAGGATAATCTGTTAATGCATTTTCACTCCAATGAATTTTGACACTATTTTCAAATAGAGTAACATAACTTTTTACCATATCATCTACCATAACAATTTTGCACAATTTTAAATTAACTGTGCAAAGTTAAGAAATAAAAGTGAAAAAGCAAAAAAATCTTTTGAGTTTTAACTTTACACCAAATTTATTTCTATTTTGATTTGATTACTTTTGAAATTTCATACGCAATAATTGCAGTGCCGTCCTCGGTAGGATGAATGCCATCTTGCAATAAATGTGTATATGGTTGGTATATCTTATATAAATCAATTAATTTGATATGCTTTTTCCTCGCCACCTTACGTATTATCGGGATTATCTCGTTAACAATAATGTCATTATTGATATTCCAATTTGCAGAGGTTGCGGGAATTGGCGAACATAAATATATCGTACAATGCGAGTCAAGTTTTTGAAATGATTCAATTAACTCTATCAAATCGTTTTGATATTCATTTTTATATTTCCAATTCTGTGGTTTGCTATCGTTTGTACCTAATTTAATTATCGCCACATCGGGATTGAAAGTTAGAGCATCTTGATATGCCTGTTCATGCATGTATGGAAAATCTCCATGATTAAGGAGGACACATCCTGAAACACCAAAATTTTTTACAATATAGCCCTCCCCCAGAAGGCGACCTAATATGGCTGGATAGGAATTGTGATCTCTATCTTGAATTCCATGTCCATAAGTTATACTATTGCCTATACAAGCAACCTTGATTTCATTCTGAGCTAATGTTGACAATGAGATAAACAATGC
>JAGHSE010000052.1 GCA_018066015.1 Candidatus Colivivens equi | reverse complement strand
ATTTAGTTCTTGTAATTCCGCATTAATAATAATATTCATTATATTATTTATATTTTCATTTTATTTCATAATACTAGTGGGTCTCTCTTCTTCGATCTTTTTTCTTAGTTCTGGAATTGCTGTCCTCATGAAATCAACTATTCCATCATAATCATAATTCTTATCATATGGAACCTTATAATAAAAAGAAGTTCCAGATGCTTCTTTGTATATTACAATAGGAATATTGTTAATTACAAATTCAAGTGAAGCATCTTGATTACTAACAAAATCCTTAAACATGGAATCGTTATCTATCAACTTTATAATATCGCTTTCTTTCATATAAAAAACTGTGGTAATTAAATATCAAAATCACTTAAACTGAAAATCTCATCTTTTGGAAGTTGCTTGCCGCCGATTTTATCTGGCTGCCATGTGCGCACATGGATTTGAGGATGACTCTCATCGGTAAAATCCCACAAAAGGAAAAGATAACCATCGTCATGGTAATTGCTTGAAGAATAACCCTGATGGAGGGTGACACCATAGAAGTTGACATTGACAGGATGGCGCATTACCTCTATCTCATCGAATGTGACCTTAATCCAAGATTTAGCAGCAAAGGAAGCTTTAAGATGGGTAATATACTCCTGCTTGTTATATTTCTTGTAAGTAATCTTCTCAGCAGGAGCAAATGCTCCATCTGACTTCTTAGACTTCACCACCTTGCCGGTAATGATAAGGGCGTCATCACTGAATACCTGCTCGAGGAAATTGATATCCTTGGTATTGTACGATGTTCGGAACTGTTCGACATAATCAAGAATCAACTGGCGACGACGCAAGTCAGTCAATTCCTTATTGGCACGAACTACATTCATATAGAGATTCATGCTAATGGAAAGATAGAAACTCTCAATCTCGCCAGTTCGATCAAAGCTAATGACAGCCTCTTGGTACTCGCTTTCGTTGAATGCTCGGTCAGCGCGAGGCTTCATCAACAAAGGAATATTACGAATCTGATAACCTGTATTGGTCTCGATACAAGATTCCACAATCTCTTCATCTGTACATTCAAATGGGCTGTTCTCCCACAGCATGGACATTGACTTCTGAACAGATGTGGATAATTTAAGAGTTTTAAAATCCAAGTTCTTTCCAGAAGCCTGAGCTCTATTTACCTCTGTCAAGATATCAGACATCTTTTTCTCCATCTTACTTACAAGAGCCGGATTGTCCAATCCATCGGAAATTGTAACCTTAACATCAGCTATCGCATTTGTAATTGCGATAATAATCAAAGCAAAACAAAATATTACTTTTTTCATTGTATCTTATTGTTATTATTATCTTAATTGGAACCAGAATGCACCGCATCCCTTATAATTCTTAATCTCATCTTCTTCACCTGTTTTAAGATTTATGTATTTAGAATCTTTTCTATAAAGATATGCAGGAATCTCTCCTTGAGGATTATAGACGAAAAGATAGCAATCTCCGTCTTTAGGCATTTCTGCATATTTTCCGAATGCTCCAATCTTATTGCTTGACTGTAATTCTTTGATATATGAATTAATTGAATTGGCAGAAGATACATTCAACATTGTCTTCTCAAACTCAGACGGCTCATATTTAGGCTTTGCTACAATAACTTCTTCTTCGTTGTTCTCCTTTTGTTCAACCAAAGATAGCGTCATTTCAGCTTCCTTATTCACAGGAACAACAAGGACTTGATCGGATTCTGAATAAGGCATCAAATCAGATTTCTTCACATAAACAAAAGCTCTGTACAATTGTCCTCGTGTTGCTTTAATTTCAAAGATATGATTTCCAGCCTTGGCAACATAGCCTGCAGATTCGTTATCTTTCAACTCAGACTTTACCCATAGTTCTATTTGAGATACAAGAAGAGTCTTTGCATTTTCCAAAGCTTCGCTCCAATCCTGAGTTGTCGATTCTGCAAAAATGTATTCAGATGATCTTTTTATCTTGTTGATCTCCTGGACAGCATTGACAACCGCTTCCTGAGCATTGAGTTGCAAGAAAGTAATACACATTATTATATATATAATAC
>JAGHSE010000438.1 GCA_018066015.1 Candidatus Colivivens equi | reverse complement strand
ATTGATAGGTTGCGCCAATAATCGGCAAAAAAATATATCAGATAATAATCTTACATCAAATATTGAGACTAAAATTGTACGGACCGTAATCCCTTTTACTGGAGATTTTTGTCATATAACCAATATGGGGTGTATAAACATAGAATTTACGACTGGGCCTTGTGGTATTGTAGTTGAAGGGCCTGAACAATTAGTAAAGATTGTTAATGCGTCAGTAGATTGTGGCGTTTTGATGTTGAGTCTATCTCATGAATTAGATCAAGACGTACAAATTTTTCAAGGAAATCATGATATTACTGCTTATATTTCATGTCCGCAACTTAAGACATTAGCAATAGGAGGAATAGGTACTTTTCACTCATCAAGTAAGATACTTACAGACGATATTACTATTGGAACAATGAGCACGAGCAATATTACCATTGATAGTTTGGAGTGTAATTCCCTTCGATATGAAATACTATCAAAGGGAAATTGTAGCATATCCAACCTTCATACCAAAACTGATTGTAGTATTATATCATCAGATAAAGGCATGTGCGCGTTTAATAATATTGAAATTGAGGGCACACTTACAATAGACGATGTAGTAGGAAGCAATATATATTGCAGAGGAAAGACCGCCAACTTAGTAATAAATAACCAAGGTGACGGTCTATGTAAGTTTGAAGGTTCGTTTGCTACAAAATCTATATCAAAAGGTCCAAAAGCACAAATTGAAGTTAATGGCTTATTACACTAATTACTTTTTGCGCCGCCGAGACACACATTTTTTTGTATATCCCGTTTCAGGATCAACATTTTGTGGCAAATACTTTTCAAATTGCCTTTCTAAATAATTGTCTGCCATTAGAATCTGAATCCAAGAGTTCCAAGAATCTGACTTCTGTTGTTTTTAATTTCTGTAGGAGGCAACAAGTTTCCTGGATCACCCTTATAATATACATTCTGGAAAGCATAGAAGTCACCCTTCTGTGTGCTGTATTGATATGTTAAATCAAAATAGCCTCCATTAAATCTAAATCCTAAACCAAAAGTAAATCGATTAGTATCTTTCCAATTTGTATAGTCAGTTTCTGTCATTACTCCATCAAAGCCTAAGATATTGTAACCTTCAGATTTCATAGGAGCACTAACATAGTTATATCCACATCTGACACTTACATTATCTGCAGGTTTAGCCTCCATACCAAGTTTTAATGTATGTTGACCACGCAATATGGTTTTCATCATTTCATTTTGATACCTGAAGTACTCATTACCACTACGATATCTCTCAGAATACTTACACGAACTTAAATCTTGATACTCATACTCTACTCCAAAAGCGAAATAGTTACCTACTGTCGTACCCGCACTTATGCCAAATTTCCATGGAGTGCGCAGTTTATACTCGTATGGGTCATAGTCTTTTCCACTTAAATAGTCATCATTTAAAAACAAAGTACTACCATTGATGTCTTCTAAATTATACCATGTAGGGGTATGAATAAATAATCCTATTCTGAATGGGCTATAATCAAAAGGACGTATTATTGCGCCTAATTTTAAATCAAAGCCACTACCTTTTGTATCATAGTAATTATTAAAGTCAAAATACGCACCATCAGTACCAAGTTCTTCATACTTAGAACTTCTTCTTGACTCAACATCATAAACTCCAAGAGTAGCTCCGAAAAAATATTGATTTTTGAGATTGATGGCAAAATTCATATCTATATCCATAATAGAACCATAAGTAGATCTTTGATAATGTGCGGCTTTTGCCCCTATACCTTGATAGCCTGCCATATAATCAAAACCATAATCATCTGTAAGCCATACCTCGTTAATAATGCCAGGACGAACTAGTTTGTCATCATCATCGAAAATAGGCGCACTCATATCTGCTAGAGCTCCATCCCAGCAGTCACTCAAGTATGCATCTGTTGCCATATCAGCTATTTGGTGAGTTTGCGAAAATAAGCCATCAAGTCCGAAGATGTCAGTATCAACATTACCAAAGAAATTTTTCTTTTTACTGATGTTTAAGCCAAATGTCATTCCATTCAATGCGGAATTTTCAGTAGGCATTGCAACAATAATACCAGTTTGATCAAAAGATGCCTTAGAAGTATTTCCGCCAAGCACTCCATCTACTCCAGAAATAACAGCGCTGGCAGATAAACTAATCTCACTTTTGCTAAACATACCAGTACCAGCAGGGTTAGTAGAGACAGTACTGATATCACCACCAAGAGCACTTAATGCTCCACCCATACCTACAAATCGAGCCGTTCCATTTAAATCTGAAGTAGCAAAATTAGCAGCCTCATATGGATTTTGTGCTATTGCGATGCCTGTGGATATACAAACCAGACATACAAATAATATAACTTTTCTCATAATATTTCTTTTTTTTACTAATCAACTATTCAAATTTATCTTCTACCGCCGCCACGGCTTCCGCCGCCACCACCGAACGGCCC
>JAGHSE010000159.1 GCA_018066015.1 Candidatus Colivivens equi | reverse complement strand
GAATACGTCTGAATGAAAATAAATCTATATTTATTTTGTATTACCCCCGTTTTACACTAACTTTGCAAAGATTATGCGCATATTCAAAAGACTTGACACATTCGTACTCAGCAACTTCACCTTGCTGTTTGTTGGAACGTTCTGCATCTGCATGTTTGCGGTGATGATGCAGTTCTTTTGGAAATATGTGGACGAGGTCGTAGGTAAGGGACTGGATATATGGACTATTACAAAGTTCTTTTTCTACGCTGCAGGTACTTTGGTTTCTATGGCACTGCCTCTTGCTATTCTGCTTGCTTCGCTGATTTCTTTTGGAAACATGGGGGAAAGACTAGAACTCCTCTCTATCAAAGCTTCGGGCATTTCGCTCATTCGCACTATGCGACCTTTGATTATTCTCATGATTGTCTTTTCTGGAGTTTCTTTCGTATTCCAAAACAACATAGCTCCGTCTGCCGAATTAAAACTGATGCAGATGTTATGGTCAATGAGACAAAAATCACCTGAATTGGAAATTCCTGAAAACACATTTTATTCTGGCATTGAAGGACTAAACCTATATGTCCACAAAAAGAACAAAGACACTGGCATGCTCTATTCTGTCATGATTTACGATATGAGAGAGGGGGTACATAATGCACATATTCTCATTGCGGACTCAGGATACATGGAGAGTAGTGCTGACAAAAAATTTCTCTTACTGCATATGTTCAGTGGTAACCAATTTGAGAATTTTCCATCTGGCACCATGAACTTCCCATACAGGCGTGAAACATTTGTGGAAAAACACTTTCTTATTGATTTTGACATGAATCTCAACATGATGGATCAAGAGAACTTCACTCAGTCAGCATCTACAAAGGGACTCAAAGAGGTTATTGTTGGTATTGACTCACTAGAACGTAGTGCAGATAGCATCAGCCTAGAGGCCTATGCAGGGGCAAAAAGAACTTCATTATATATTCCTGTGCTTGCAGACAAAGACAAACAACAGAAAACTACAATAACTAAAAATATAAATATCGACAGTTTGTTTGCAAAACAACCGACTCTGAGAAAAGATATCATTTTACAAAATGCGTTGCAAAAAATACAGTTGCAACAACAGGAACAAGAGTGGGCAAGTATGCAAATGGAGGGTAATGACTACTACCTCCGCAGACATAGGATACAATTCTGGCAGATTTTCGCTACAGCATTTTCTTGTATTGTCTTCTTCTTCGTAGGAGCACCCCTTGGGGCTATTATTAGAAAAGGTGGATTGGGTATGCCTACTGTCGTAGCTGTATTGGTATTCATTCTTTATTTAATGATTAACACCAGCGGAGTAAAACTGGCACGCGAAGGGTCTATTCCTGCTTGGATAGGTGTTTGGGGGAGCACTGCCGTTCTAGCACCATTGGGTATTTTCCTAACCATTAAGTCTAACAACGATTCTGTGGTATTCAACATGGATTCGTATGTTATCTTCTTCAGAAAACTTTTCGGTATTCCGACAAAACGACATATCGTACGCAAAGAGGTTATCATTCATGACCCTGACTATAATAGAATGTCAACACAACTAAGTGTCCTTGAGAATGAAGTCAGAAACTATCGTGCTAACAATAAGAAGTTATTACAAATACAACTCATTTGGGCGATGATTACCAACAAGAAAAAACCTGAACTTGATGAAATCATTAACCATTTGGAGACTTGTGTAGAAGCATTGTCAAACAGCAAGGACGGACAAATTCTATATGAACTGAATAACTTCCCAATTATAAACAATGCTCCACGATTCCGAAACAGAGCAAGGAGGGAGTGCCGTACAGTTGCTCATGTCTGCAAACGACTTGTAGAACAAATAGAACGAGTCAACAACACACAAAATCCCCAGATAGGTAGTGAACTAATCACAGAACAAGAATAACAAATCATGAATACAGACGAAAATATCATATTCAGTAATATAGAAGAAGCTATTGAAGATTTCCGACAAGGTAAAATGGTAATCGTAGTGGATGATGCTGATAGGGAAAACGAGGGAGACTTTATCACCCCTGCAGAACTCATAACACCCGAGAAGGTCAACTTCATGCTTCAGGAGGGACGAGGTGTATTATGCGCTCCGATTACTATTTCCAGAGCTCACGACCTAGGACTTGACCATCAAGTTGAAAACAACACGTCAATGCTCGGTACTCCATTCACTGTCACAGTAGATAAAATCGAAGGATGTACCACTGGAGTTTCGGCATCTGACAGAGCTGCTACTATTCTAGCTCTAGCTGACCCAAATTCTACTCCTGACACCTTCGGCAAACCTGGACATATCAACCCTTTGTATGCCCAGGACAATGGTGTAATACGCAGAGCTGGACATACTGAGGCTGCAATTGACCTTGCAAAACTAGCTGGAATGAGACCTGCTGCTGCACTAATTGAAATTCTCAATCCTGATGGTACTATGGCCAGACTGCCTGAGCTGCAAGTAAAGGCTAAACAGTTTGGAATGAAACTGATTCAAATAAAAGACCTCATTGCATACAGGTTAAAGACAGAATCACTCATAGAGCGTGGAGTGGAAGCTGATTTACCTACTGAATATGGACATTTCAAAATCATTCCTTTCAGACAAAAAAACGGACTGGAACACGTTGCGCTGATAAAAGGTACATGGGAACATGACGAACCTGTTTTGGTAAGAATGCACTCATCATGCGCTACGGGGGATATTTTTGCTTCCAAGAGATGTGATTGTGGCGAACAACTACACAAATCAATGCAACTTATTGAAAAAGAAGGTAAAGGTGCTATCGTTTATCTAAGTCAGGAAGGTAGAGGTATCGGACTAATGAATAAGATAGCAGCATACAAACTACAGGAAGAAGGACTAGACACTGTTGATGCCAATATTCATCTTGGATTCAAACCCGATTTGAGAGACTATGGTGTAGGTGCACAGATTCTCCGAGAACTCAATATAGGGAAAATCCGATTGCTGACGAATAACCCAGTAAAGAGAGTAGGACTAGAAGGATACGGATTGGAAATTGTTGAGAACGTACCTATCGAAATCGTACCAAACGAATATAACGAAAAATACCTCCATACAAAAAAAGAACGAATGGGACATACCCTGAAGTATTGTTAATTGAAGACTAAAATATACTATAAATTCTAATTG
>JAGHSE010000406.1 GCA_018066015.1 Candidatus Colivivens equi | reverse complement strand
ATAGTAGTGTAGCTTTCAGTTTTATTTTCTATCTTTGCGTATTATTATTTGAAAGTGAATGGGAAAGCTATTCATAGTACCGACTCCTGTGGGCAATTTGGAGGACTTTACGTTCAGGGCAATAAGGGTTCTGAAAGAGGTGGATATAGTCCTTGCAGAAGATACTCGTACCTCAAGTGTACTCTTGAAACATTACGATATCCACACACCGTTGCGTTCACACCATAAGTTTAATGAACATAAACAAGTGTCAAATGTAGTAGAGCAGATTCGAGGTGGATTAACAATGGCACTTATCAGTGATGCAGGAACTCCAGGCATCAGTGACCCGGGTTTTCTTTTAGCACGTGAATGTGCAAACGCAGGTATTGAGGTCGAGACGTTACCCGGTGCTACAGCTTTTGTTCCAGCTTTAGTAGATAGCGGTTTACCATGTGACCGATTTTGTTTTGAAGGTTTTCTACCTCAAAAGAAAGGCAGAATGTCAAGGTTAGAGATGTTGAAAGATGAGGACAGAACAATCGTGATGTATGAAAGTCCATATCGAATAGTAAAATTGCTTGAGCAGATAATTGAAGTAATGGGGGAGGGGAGACTGATGAGTATCACACGCGAAATTAGTAAGGTGCATGAGGAAACATTGCGAGGCACAGTTAGAGAATTGCTCAATCACTTCAAAGAAACAGAACCAAAAGGTGAATTTGTAGTAATAATAAATGGAAAATAGTTATGAAAAAGTTAGTTTATTTTTTTGCAATTATCAGTTCAGTGATACTGATTGCATGTAATGGTAACCAAACACCAGTAGAATCAGAAGAAAACAAAGAAGCTGATTCACTTCAAAACATTCTATCTCAGAAAGAAGACGAAATCAATGACTTGATGAACTCTTTTGCAGAAATTCAAGAAGGTTTCAATTGTATTACAGAGGCAGAAGGTCGCATCAACGACATCAGTGACAGTAAGGGCGAAGCACCTGAGATTGCACGAAACATTCAGGAAAACATGGACTACATTGCAGAAGTAATGCAACAAAACCGTGAACGTATTGCGCAGTTGGAAGCAAAACTCAATGCAGGAACAATTCAGTCAACAAAACTCAAGGAACAGATTGAAAAACTTGCTGCTCAGTATGAAGAGAAAGTAAAAGAAATAGAAGAACTCAAACAACAATTGGCAGCAAAAGATATTGAAATTAAGGCATTGTCCGACACAATTGTATCATTGGCATCAGAAAACAAATCAGTCAAGGCAGACCTGGACGCATCAGAACAAGTAGTAAATACCCAAGATGCCCAACTCAACACTGCATATTTTGTATTCGGTACTAAGAAAGAATTAAAGGCACATGGCATCCTTGACGGAAAAGATGTAATGAAAGGCAATTACGACAAGTCTTATTTCACAAAGGTTGACATACGCAATTTCAAGTCTCTGCCTTTAGATTCTAAGTCAGTAGAATTGCTTACAAGCCATCCTGGAACATCTTATTCATTAGTAAAAGATAATAAAGGATATTATACACTTAAGATAATTGACGCAACAAAATTCTGGAGTGTAAGTAAATATCTTGTCATCAAAGTAAAATAACGACTACTATTTTAAGGTGGGTTCTATAAATTCACCGAATAAGTAATAATTTTTCTAATATGGGTGATATCGTTCTTTTCAGCCCTTTTGGTTTTGTTTCGGCATCTTGCTGCTTTTCAGTCAGTCATGATGCCCGCATCACTCCTTCCTTCCGCACAGCAATCTGCTCGGAACAAAAGTCAAAATCGCAAGAAATGAATTTATAGAACCCGCCTTAAATTAACGATATTGCGATTTCTTTATAAAGTTAAGACCAAGAATATACTTGATAGTACCATAAGAATTAGTCATACTGAATTTTTTCTCACGATAAGAATAAGTGTGGATGTCAACCACGATGCCCGAAAAATACTTTGTATTATTCCAAAACAAACTAGCCCGAAAGAAGAGGTCAGTACTGATGTTATCAAGAATTTGACGAGAATAATCAGTACGAATTTCACTCCTTCTGAAACCAAGAGACGGAATAGCAGATACAGCTAATAAGCAATTACGTTTAAACGGCCAATTGTAGCTATACCCAAAATTAATGGCATAGTCAGTGTATTTAACACGATTGAAGAAAAGAGTTGTATCTATTTGTTGACGAATATCTGGGTCAATGTCAGCAGGATTAAACGTAATATTCATTCTACAATACGATACACCAGCTTTCCATGACCCTGCCGCTTTTTTCTGGACAGCATTTTCTCCAAAAGCAGCAGGCCAAGAGTACCGTTTATTATTAAATATATATTGTGCATCAATGCCGTAGCACTTAGATTTTAATCCACGAAATTCACGATTTTTATCCTCAAGGTCAATATTAGTAATACGAGTAAATTTAGCACTTTTACCTGAACTGAAAGTATAGAATTCTCCAATGATACGTGCAGTATTGAGCATGAAAGAATTTCGGTATCCGTTTTCACTATTACCCCACGAACTTTTTCCAATATCTTCTAGATTCCACGAATGTCCAATACCAAAAGGTCCCCAATAGGCATAAATACCAAGAGATAAAGGATTACCAGATTGTAAAACCATTTCATGAGAATCTCCTGAGCGCGAAGAACGCATACGATAATAGTCATGAAAATAACTAAGTTCGAGTTGGCTGGAAAATAGATATTTTTGAGGAGTGACATAGTTAGTGTCGCAATCATTCAGAAAAGTAGAAATATCATCCACGACCCCACCAGCCCATTTGAAAAAATTAGGTTTTTTTTGTTCGCTGATACAAGACGAGAAAATGGAATCGGGAGTCTCTGCCATTGCCGCAAACCACAACGAAATGAACATACTTATCAACCACAATCTTTTCATAAATATCAGTCAGTTATCAATACTACGAAAGCTCTATCCCTTTACAATTTTATCCATAACCCAATTAGCGCCAGTAGCACTGACGGAAGTACACAAACACTTTTTTCCACCACGTAAGTCATCAACAACCGCTTGAATGAGAGGTAGTTGTACATACTTCGGATTTTCTATGATAAACTCTTGCCGTCCACTTTCTGTATGAAGTGCTAAAGGTGTATAGTCAAAAATAGAAAAACAAATCATACCTTTGTCTCCAAAAATCTCAATTCGGTCAGTACGTGCAGAGTCATGAGCTACAAAACTCCAGCTTCCAGAACCCGTAAGACCATTGTGGAACTTAAAACAGCCATTGATAGTATCAGCTACTTTATAGAGTCCGAGCATATTCATACTGTAACCTTCAGCTTCAATAATAGTGCCGAAAAGATATTGAATCATATCGAGTTGATGAGGAGCAAGGTCGTTGAAGTAACCTCCAGCCCCAGCAATGTCTGGTTGAAGTCGCCAAGGCAGGTTGGTACTGTTGTAGTCCAATTCTCTTGGTGGAACAGCAAACCGAATCTGCACACTCAGCAATTTCCCTATTGCCCCCTCATCAATGAGAGACTTAACCTTTTGGAAGTAAGGAAGGTAACGTCGATAATAAGCTACAAAACATGGAATGTCAGTCTGTTCAGAGACCTTATTGATTCTCAGGCAATCTTCATAATTAGCAGCAAGAGGTTTTTCAACGTAGGCAGGTTTTCCGGCACGCAGAGCCATCATAGCAAATGTAGCATGCGACGAAGGAGGAGTGGCAATGTATATAGCATTGACATCAGGATCGTTGATGAGTTCTACGGGGTCGTTGTAATAATGCTGAATACCATGACGCTCAGCATAAGATTTTGCCTTTTTTCTATCACGGCTCATTACAGCAACAACGTCTGAACCTTCTATCATACTAAATGCAGGTCCGCTTTTCTTTTCTGTCACTTCTCCGCAACCGATTAATCCCCACCTTATATTTTTTAATGGTTTCATTGACGAATTTATCCTTTTGGAATTGCAAAATTAATAAAAAAGTATTATTTTTGCAATTTGTTAGAAAAAAATCAGACTGAGAACGATGCAAAGAAACGATAATGGTCGTCTGGAAGGCAGAATATGCAGAGAGGCAATGCTGAGATATTGCTGTCTTATATGGGTTGTATTGTTCTCTATGTCGATGAAGGCTGCGGACAGTCTTCGGATAAGCATCATCACCTGTCAGCCTGGCGATGCACTTTACACACTCTTCGGACATACGACACTCAGAGTGCAGGAAGCAGACAGTTTGGGGAACACCTATAGCGACGTTATGTTCAACTATGGTGCCTTCAACTATAATGCAGACAAGTTCGTCTACCGTTTCCTCAAAGGTGAGACAGACTATGTGCTTGCAGCCGAGCCATCGGAGCATTTCCTCTTCAGGTATGCCGAGGAACGTTGCTGGGTAATCGAGCAGGAACTGAATCTTACCGGCGAGGAAAAGACAAGGCTGTTCGGCATCCTCAAGGAAAATATCCTCCCTGAGAACAGGACATACCGATACAACTGGCTTTACTACAACTGTACGAACAGGGCAAAGGAAGTGGTTGAGGCTGCAGTAGACGGTCGGATAGAATACAGGAAGGCCTTTGACGGGACAACTACGGCGAGGGAAATCCTCCATAGATACACATCTGGTCATCCGTGGAAGAAGTTCGGAATAGACTTCATCCTCGGTGAGGAAATTGACCGGAAACTCACACACGACCAGCAGATGTTCATCCCCGATATCTATAAGGACGAGATAAACCATGCCGTCATAATAGACAAGAGCGGGAATGAACGGCCGATGGTGATGTCATATATTTATGCGGTAGAGCCTGACATGGAAAGAATGGCACAGAACTCCGATACTCCAAGGACGATGTTCCTGGTGGTGTGGATTGTGATTCTGGCACTGGTGGCATTTATTATATTTAAGGAGATAAAGAGACGAAGGACATATAAATGGATTGATGTGGCAATTTGTGCAATAGCCGGTCTGGTCGGCATACTGATTACCTTCTTCTTCTTTTGCTCAGAACATCCGGGAATGTCAACAAACTGGTTGGTAATCATATTCAATCCGATTCCGCTGGCATTCATACCATTCATCATAAGGAGAAAGACAAAGTATGTATGTATGTTGGCTTTACTGGGATATGTGGCAGGGCTGATAACCATGCGCTGTATGCATCAGGATTCCACAACATGGGGATTCTGCCTTTTGGCATCTATTTTGTTGCTGAGAATATTAGTCAATAGCCATTTGAACGGAAAAACAAAAAAATAATATAGAATTATGGGATTTAACGATGTAATGACCAAACTGTTCGGCAATAAGGCACAGAGAGACATCCGTGCCATACGTCCGATAGTTGAGAGTGTGAATAAGATTTATCCTCAGTTTGCTGCAATGACGAACGACGAACTTCGTCAGAAGACACAGGAACTGAAGAAGGAGGTACAGGAATCAGCCAATGAACTGCGAAAGGAAATTGACGACATCAAGGCGCAGATTGAACAGACCGAGATACAGGATCGTGCTCCATTGTTTGAAAAGATAGATAAACTAGAGGAAGAAATACTCAAGGTTTATGATGAAAAGCTCAACGAACTATTGCCAACAGTATATGCTATCGTAAAAGATACATGTCGTCGTTTTCGCGAAAATCCAAATCCAGACGAAGGTTTGAGATTGTCAGCAACCGACTTTGACCGCGAAGCCGTCAGTCGTTACAATGGTATAGTAGAAATTGATGGTGACGAAGTGATTATCCATGAAGTATTTGATGGTGCACCAAATATATGGATTCCTTATGATTGTCAGTTGTTTGGAGGTGTAGTGCTCCATCAGGGTAAAATAGCCGAGATGATGACGGGTGAAGGAAAGACCTTAACCTCTATCCTTCCAGTATTTCTCAATGCACTTACAGGCAATGGGGTTCATGTTGTAACTGTCAACGACTACCTTGCAAAGCGTGACTCGGAGTGGAACTCACCTGTATTCCTTTTTCATCAAATGCATGTAGATTGTATTGACAAACACCAACCAAATTCTCAAGAACGTAGAAATGCATACTTGGCAGATGTTACATACGGAACAAACAACGAATTTGGTTTTGACTATTTGCGTGACAATATGGCAATGAAACCAGCAGACTTAGTTCAGCGAAAACATAATTTTGCCATTGTTGATGAGGTTGACTCAGTTCTTATAGACGATGCACGTACTCCTCTTATCATTTCTGGTCCAGTACCAAAGGGCGATGATCAAATGTTTGACGAGTTCTGCCCTTATATTGAAAAACTCGTTGAGGCACAGAAAAAGCAGACTAACCAGTATCTTTCCGAAGCAAAGAAACTGATTGATTCAGACAACAGCAAAGATGTAGAAGCTGGCTTCCTGTCACTCTTCCGCGCATACAAATCACTTCCAAAGAATAAGGCCCTCATCAAATATCTGTCAGAGCCAGGCATTAAGACAGGTTTGTTGAAGATGGAAGAAATCTATATGGAGAACAACAATCGTAGAATGCCAGAAGCGACAGATCCATTGTTCTTTGTAGTAGATGAGAAGCAGAAATCAGTAGATATGACCGACAAGGGAAATCAGTTGATTGCAGACATTGTAAAAGACGATACATTCTTCGTACTTCCTGATATTGCTTCATCATTATCAATGCTTGAGACAGAAAATCTCACAGACGAGGAACGTCTGGCAAAGAAAGATGAAATACTTCAAGATTATGCACTGAAAAGCGAACGAGTTCACACAATGCAACAGTTGCTGAAGGCATATACATTATTTGAAATAGACGATGATTACGTTGTAATAAATGGTGAGGTCAAGATTGTGGACGAGCAGACAGGCCGTATTATGGAAGGCCGTAGATGGTCTGATGGTCTTCATCAAGCAGTAGAAGCCAAGGAACGAGTAAAGGTAGAAGCTGCAACACAGACTTATGCTACGATTACACTTCAGAATTACTTCCGTATGTATCATAAGTTGGCAGGTATGACGGGTACAGCCATTACAGAAGCAGGAGAATTTTGGGATATTTACAAACTAGACGTAGTAGAGATCCCTACAAATGTACCTGTAATTCGTGAAGATATGAACGATCGTGTCTATAAGACAAATCGTGAGAAATACAAGGCTGTAATTGAAGAAGTAGAACGTCTGGTTAAGGAAGGTCGTCCAGTATTGGTTGGTACCACTTCGGTAGAAATATCAGAGATGTTGTCCAAGATGTTGTCAATGCGCAAGATACCTCACAATGTGTTGAATGCAAAGTTGCATGCCAAAGAAGCCGACATTGTGAAAGATGCAGGACAAACTAGTACCGTAACCATTGCCACCAACATGGCAGGTCGTGGTACCGATATTAAACTCTCTCCAGAAGTAAAGGCGGCAGGCGGACTTGCTATTGTAGGAACAGAGCGTCATGAGAGTCGTCGAGTTGACCGTCAGTTACGAGGACGTTCTGGTCGTCAGGGCGATCCAGGTTCTTCTGTGTTCTACGTATCCCTTGAAGATAAATTGATGCGACTTTTTGCTGGCGACAGAATATCCAAGGTTATGGACCGTATGGGTATAGAAGACGGAGAAGTCATAGAACACTCAATGATAAATAAATCAATTGAGCGTGCACAAAAGAAAGTGGAGGAAAATAATTTTGGTGTCCGTAAGCGATTGTTAGAGTACGACGATGTGATGAACAAACAACGTAAGGTTATCTACGAGCGTCGTCGTCATGCCTTGATGGGAGAACGAATTGGTATGGATATTTCTAATATTATTTGGGACCGAGTATCAAAAGTGGTTCTGAGAAATGATTATGAAGGTTGCAAGGAAGGCTTCCTGCGCTTGTTTGCCATGGAAGTGCCATTTACAAATGTAGAATTTGAAACGGTTAATCACGACAAACTGTGTGATATATCATATAATAAGGTGTTAGAGCATTTCAAAGCGCGTGGTGAACGTATTGCAAATACTGCTTGGCCAGTAATCAAGCGCATTTTTGAAGAACAAGGAAGTCGATATGAAAATATTGCTATTCCACTTACAGATGGACGCCGTACATATCAGATAGCAGTTCCGTTGAAAGAGGCGTATGAATCAGAAGCAAAAAATATCGTCGTTACATTCGAAAAGTTGATTCTCCTGCATACTATTGATGAGGCTTGGCAGGAAAACCTTCGTCAGTTAGACGAACTTAAACACTCAGTACAGAATGCAAGTTACGAACAAAAAGACCCTCTGCTTATATTCAAACTTGAGTCAGTTACATTGTTTGATAATATGATAGATGAAATCAATGATGGAACTATTTCCATATTGATGCGTGTATCTTTGCCAATGCCTGAACAGAATGAAGTTCAGCAAGCCCAGACACCTCAACAAGAACAGCGCCCTCAATATACTGAGTCACATGGTGATGATTACAATCAGCCTTCAGAAGTTCAAAAGGCAATGCAGCGGGCAGCAGGAGGAGATACTCGTCAGCGTCAGCCAAGTACTCCAATAGTCAATCAAGGACCAAAAGTCGGTAGAAACGACCCTTGCCCTTGTGGCTCTGGTAAAAAATATAAGAACTGTCATGGTAAAGGACTTGTATAATCTCATATAATTCATTTTAAATTTTCATCCGACACCCCCTCGGAAGGAAAAGGAAAATCCAAAATTTGGCTTTAAAATGGCTATTTTTTGGATTTTTCTTTTGTGATGTCCTTTTTTTGTTGTAAATTCGCAAGGAAAAGGTGATAGACCTTAAATATTATAAGGGGTGTTCTATTAATTCCCCGCAAAAATAAATAATTAACTATCTATGGGCGTTATTGCTATTTTGATGTTTTTGGCTTTTTCTTTGCATCTTGTTGTTCTTCATTCAGT
>JAGHSE010000246.1 GCA_018066015.1 Candidatus Colivivens equi | reverse complement strand
ATTATATATAGAAGTGTTATCTTCAAAAAAGGTGAGAAAAATTCGATATAAAGCAAGTGCTAACAAAGAGATTGTTAGCATAATTGCAAATCTATATTCTAACTTTGTATAATTGGGATTCTGCTTCCAGTTTGTCATAATATGGGAGACTTTATAGATGAAAATATGCCTCCCAATCATGAACAAAAAAAGCGGGGAGACCTACTTGTCACTCGTCCCGCTTCACTAGGCCTTCGCATTGCCTTACTCAGTTGAACGAGCAACGCGAAGCCTCCACGCCGGATTATTGTATAGACCTACGATTCCCCTACCCGTACGGATATGAGAATAATAGGGTACACTGCACCCATGGAAGCATCTACGTTGCTTTGCCCTTTGACTGAGTATTGAAGTTGCGAAGTTCAGTGAAGCCAAAGACAAAGCGTTAGTAAACGCTTTTCTTATGTATGTATCCCCACACCACCCTCCTTGCTATTACAAGGTATCCGGAGTGGAGACGCTGCAAAGATAGTTATTATTATGATATATTGAACATTTATTGGCCAAAAACTTTAACTTTATCTTGAATTGCGATTGATTAAGTCTTATTATACGTGATTATGGTTGTCAAAAATCAATTTTTTGAGATAAACAAAAGGCTTCCATATTCGTTTAGAATTTTGGAAGCCTTTATTGATGAAGATAGTTGTCGTCTCACAACTCGTTATGTGGCAGAAGTATTGATATTCATGAAATCAAGAATCAAGTAAACCCTTGCACATCCTATGAACCAATATCTCTATTGCTCTTTGATCAATGCTGTAAAATCAGACCAATCTTCTACTTTGTAACCTCTTATGTCTCGAACTGATTTACAGAACCAGTCGATTTTCTTAAGTGTCATCATGGCATTGAAAAGGACTGTAAGGTCGGTTGTGCCAGACATATAGGTACTGCCTTGAAACCAGAAGAATCCACACTTTTCGAGCGTCTTCTTAATTTCAAGGTAAGCTGGATTATAAGGCTCGCCATAGAACTGTTTAAGCAGCTTTACGTCCATGTCGAAGCTGAGCGCGTATCCATTCATATTATGCGACCTTCTCAAAGTAGTCTTCTACGTCCCAGAAAACATCACCATTTTCCATGCGGACAACAATGACAGTACCGCGCCAAGGATTGTTCTCAACTTCGATAATCTGCCCTTTTTCCCAATCTGGGTAATGTGTCACCTGAGGTGAAACCATTACATAATCATTCTTTGCCATAATTCAAGCATTTTATTTGGTGCAAAGATAAAGGTTTTCTTCATCGATTCCAAATATTTGACCATATTTCTAAATAAATTGCACAGAAATAGAAGTGTTTTCCCTTTTCTGTGCAATTTTTATTATAATGTAAGTCTTTGAATCTTATTTCTTCAGTCTTCCCCCTCATCCCTCTCCATCAGCTCCCGATACTCCCTCCCCGCATCAAAGCAAGGGCAATCTTTAGCCGCAAAGTCATGATGGCTGTGGATGGTGGCGTGGGGATACATGCGGAGGAGGACGATGAGCAGGTAGAGGAGGGAGCGTTTCTGCTCAGGTGTTCGCGTGTCCTTCGCTCGGAGATTGTGGTCGAGGTCATTCCTCATTTATCTTGCAATCTCGAGACTCAAAATAACCAAAAATGATATGATTCCGTTAAAAAATCACGTTATTTTTATATTTTCTTTGGTTTTTATATAATTTTCATGTATCTTTGCAGCGTCAACTAACAAATCCTAACGTTATGCTACTTCGTTTTATTGCAGAGAATGTATTTTCTTTTAAGGAGGCAACAGAGTTTAATCTTTTCCCTTCGAGCAAGACTCATAGCCATGATTCGCATAAGATTACATGTGATCATGCGGTAGTATTGCGCATGACCGCATTGTATGGCGCAAACGGTGCTGGTAAGAGTAATCTGGTTCGTTGTATCGGATTGCTACAAGGAATTGTCTCCAAGGGAGTTCTGAGTGCTATAAGTTTCCCTGCTGATACTCGATTTTTCTATGATGAAGCATGTGCTGGTAAGCCGTCTGCGTTGGCAATAGAGTATTCTGTGGGAGATTGTGTGTTCTATTATCACGTAGAGTTCGATTCTAAAAATATATATATGGAGGAACTCTACCAAAGTGGAAAGACCAAGGATGAGCTTATTTTTAAGAGATTGTTGGATGATGCAGGATCAATTTCGGTAGAACTTTCACAGAAATATACAGACGCGAAAGTAACCTCAGAATATAGGGATGCAATACGACGTGTACAGCGACAGGATATGTCTATGCTCAATTTCATGGGACAGTATTATGCTGACTCATTCCCAATGATTACCAAGGCATATCGATGGTTTGTGGATGAATTGTGCATTGTGCGTCCAGATGCAATCTTTGGCATTATGCCTCACCTGATGGACACAAACTCAGATTTCTCCCGTATGGTGAATGAGAAGTTGCCATTCTTTAAGACAGGAATAGAAAGTCTTGTTTCGCAAAGGGAAGAAATGTCGTTGCAGGAAGCTCAATCTGTGTACAAGGAGGAATCTGATCTGGCAAAGAAAACACCAGGATTACCTGTCTTGGCGGTCAATAGGGTGACAGGAGAGACTTTCAATATTGTATATGAAGAAGAGAAGCTGCTGAAGAAAACAATTCTTCCACAGCATACTATGCCTGATGGTCTACTTCAAACAACTCCATTCTTTTTGGAGTCGGATGGCACTCGTCGTATAATAGACTATATGCCTGTCCTTTATTACCTGCTCGTTCGACCTGATAGTGTTTTCATCATTGATGAGATGGAACGCAGTGTTCATCCGATTCTGATAAAGGAACTGATGCGAACAATCTCTGAGAGTCAACGGGCAAAGGGACAGCTGATTTTTTCAACGCATGAATCTTGCTTGCTGGATCTGGATATTTTCCGTCCTGATGAAATCTGGTTTGCGCAGAAGGATATTGACAACTCTACAAAGCTCTATCCGTTAAGTGATTTCAATATCCATAATACTGCAAATATTGAGAACGGGTATCTTCAAGGCCGATACGGAGGCATTCCGTTCCTATCGAATATCAAGGACCTTAATTGGTGAGATTTATGATACTGCGTGTAAAAAACTATAATAAGCAGGAGCCTTCTCGCAATGCACAGAAGATTTTTGTCATCTGTGAAGGAAATGCTACAGAACCAAACTATTTCGAGTTCTTTGCAGGTTTGTCCTCAAATCTGTCTGTTATTCCAATTCCTTCTGAAGATGGAAAATCAGATCCTGTAAAACTAAAGGAATGGGCTGAAGCTCATTTGCTTGGAAAAAATACTTCTCCTGATTATCGGGAACATGACCTTGTATGGTTTGTCGTCGATACAGATGAATGGCAGGCACAAGGAAAGATTGCTGAATTAAGGGATTTTTGCGCAGTTCTTAGCTCGCAAGAAAGATCAAGATACAGTAACCTGCCTGTTTATGATATGTGGAATGTTGCGCAGAGTAATCCACAATTTGAGATCTGGCATTACTATCATATTTATGATGAAAAGCCAGATTCCGCGGAAGTGTCACAATTTGCTAGTTTCAAGGAATTTGTCAATAGTAAGATTCAGGGCGGTTTTGATTTCAATGTTCATCCTGTTTATGTTGAAGATGCTATCCGCAATGCATCTGCACATTTTTCAAGAGATAAGGATGGGTATCCGTCAGCATATTCTACTGAGGTTTACTTGGTGTGTCAACAGATTCTGCTTTTTGTAAAGAAGATTGTTGATGTTATGAAGCGGAAGACTCGTATCTAACTTATTATTTCGTCTTATATGATAAAGAAAGCGCCCTCGCTACAATCGTAGCGGGGGCGCGGTCATCTGGTCATTGGGTCATTATGGTCAAAAACGAATGATCATTCTTGTCCATACTCATCCCACGCCTTGATCGCAATGTCATCGACGCTCATTGAGGTGAATGCATTGATGAAGGCTGAGGCGAGGCGGTCGTTGGTGATGAGAGGGACGTTGAAGTCGATGGCGGCACGGCGGATCTTGTAGCCGTTGGTGAGCTCGCCAGAAGAGAGGTTCTTCGGGATGTTGACTACCATGTCGATCTTCTTCTCTCGGATGAGGTCAAGTGCCTGAGGCTGACCCTCTTCGCTTGGCCAGAAGATGATCTGGCAAGGGATGAAGTTCTCCATGAGGACACTCTTCTCTGGGATGCGGAGGCCTACAGAGAGCATCGATTTGAGGATGGCATAGTTAGTGTCGTCTCCTAGATGGTATCATCGCCCGAGTGAACACCTGTAAACTTGATGTGCTCAGGGATAGCGAAATCTAAAATTTTCGCCCTTATCTGGTACAGCATCCATCTCGATTTCCTTGGCACTTTCGATGAAGCGAGAGATGACCACAGGATGCATCTGGCTGACGTTGGCTGCCATCTGGAGGAAGCGCACGAGCTTTTATAGATATAGGTAATCGGCAGTATTTCAAAATCAATGGGTTAAGGTTTCAGTCGATTACCATTATCTTTTGTTTCCGTTGTCAAAATAAATGAAAATTTATGCTGTTGTCAATGTATTATAGATGAGTATTTAAAACAACAAAGAAGTGTTTATTTATCTTTAGTCTGTTCAAAATCTTTTATTCTTTTGTTTAGCGTTCTTAGGGATGCACTCAGGGTATTGCGAAATGAATATGCGTCAGAAAGCACTAAAGATATCTGTTTTACTTCGTCGATTTTTTTTGACAATGGCAAGAAATGATTTCTAATTTCTTGAACATTGTAATTGGATTTCTTATGTTTCAGCATATGAAGCAAGAACCAACAAATATGAAATTTTGACTTACTATACCAGAACCTTTTGTAATAATACTTATCATATATCCTTTTATAAAGTTGATAATCGTAATCTGAGCAACTTTTGTTATAGCGTTCTTGTATATCATCGACTATTTTTTGCTGTTCAGCAATTCTATCTTCAAGTTTGGGTACAAATTGTATACAGAGATTGATTAATCTGGTAATATATTGCTCTGAGCTGATTTGAATAGGAAGAATTTTTATATTATCAACAAACTCTAATGAATTTGCAATCTTTTGGGACTTAATGATCCAAAAATCATTGCCATTTATATATGTTTGTGAACTTATTCTGCCAATTGGTCTATTCATCCATTCATCATAAATATAATAATTAGAACAGGTTAAAAAGTTTTCTAATGTCGAGACCATTTCTTCTAGTTGACTTTTCAACCAAAAGAATACATAGTGCTCGTCTTGATTTACTACGGCATTATAAAATGTAAGGCTATCCGACATTACCTTATCCCATTCTGAATATTCCAGTTCATAGCAGTATGTGCATCTAGTGACAGATGCATAATCGGAATTCTTATATTTTACGTAATATGAATATGGTGCTAAAATAACATCTTTATACTTAAAGGTTGAGTTAAAATCACTCATGCTTCCATAACCAAAATTAGTATAAATATGGAAAGAAATGTTTTCCCCAAAGTTCCAGTCAAAGTGAGTAAACCCCCCAAATCTGTGTGATATGGCTACAACATCATGCTTTGAACGTAGATCCATAATTGTTCTTTCCATTCCAAGTGGCTCCATACGTTGTTGCCGAATATACGAATTCTTTCTTAATGTTTCTACATTAATAGCAGGTATACAGCTTGAAAATGCATTGGATAGACTAGTCGCATAGTCAAAAAATTTACATAGCTCATAATCTGATGCATCACTTGGAGTTTTTATCCACTCTTGAATTTTCGTTAGGGATTTTGGATTATTCGGATCTCTAACAATTGCATAAACATAAGCCATATTACCAAATAGTATCTAAAAAATGATTTATATTAATTGAAAGTCTTATACTTTATAATCAAAACAACTATCATCCGCCACCTGGCCCGTTTTTTCAATCTCTTCAAAACTATACGTAATAGGTTTTGACATCTCGTATAGGTATTCAGGAGCAAAGTCTACTTCGTTTTCCCATACCACCGTATTGAAATTGATGGTAAAGCGTTTGAACATTTCTATGTCATGAAGTGGTTCAAAGACTTCACCTTTCAACGATGGCCGCAGATCAGCAACGCGTACCTCTCCGTTGTTAAAGAACAATTGGAGACGGTAACCATCAATATATTCAGCTTTAATCACTTCAAGAAACATAGTCGTTATTTTTTGCAAAGATGATATTTTTCTTCGACATCTCCAAATATTTCTCAATATTTATTTCATATTGCCCATTTCTAAAGCATTCTATTCGAAACAATTCATGCCAGACAACAAAAACGACCTCCGAAATTGTAGCGAGGGTGGTTTGATGTTTATAGTTGCTCATATTTCTGGAACAAAGACTCTTTTATTAGCATTGGTTTTATTCTTTTTGAAGTGTTTTTCGAGAAAAATGCATATAATTTATTATTATCAATTCGGTTTTCTTTTTTTTGTGGAGTTAATTTATTAACTTTGCAGGGCATTTCGACTATTTAATAAGGTGTTATTATTTTTTGATGCCATTGGGTAGAAAGATCATTGAGTTATGTAACTGGTATGTAACTAGAATGTTGTATTTCCTTCCTAAATATAT